>JBFWYF010000462.1:0-6146 GCA_050186685.1 Pirellulaceae bacterium | reverse complement strand
CGATTGGCCAGCGCCAGCCGGTGGACATCCGGCTCAGTCGTCGGCATCTGGTCGGGCGCAGGTGCGAGCGTGGTGGGCTCCGCATAGATCAGACGCCCGTCGGCCAACACGATCTGCATGCTCACAATGCGATTTCGCGCCGAACCATACTTCAGCCAGTGGCTGCCGCCGCCATCCAGCGCCAGGACGCTGCCCATCGTCGTTACGCTGCGCGTGGCGGGGTCCGGGCCATACAAGCGCCCGTACCGCAGTAAGTGGCGGTTCAGCTGAGCGTGAATAACACCAGGCTGCACCCGCACCGTCTCGTCCGAGACCCGCAGCACGCGCCGCATGAAATAAGAGAAATCGATGATCAGCCCTGGCCCGAGCGACTCGCCCGCCACCCCGGTGCCTGCGCCCCGAGCGTGAATCGGAATCTTGTTCTCAGCCGCATACTTGACGAGGGCCACTACATCTGCCACGCCACGTGGCCGCACGACACCTAGCGGGCGGATTTCATAAATGCTTGCATCCGTAGCGTACATCTGCACAAACAGGTTGTCGCAACGGATTTCGCCCTCGAGCAAACCGCGTAGATCGGCCTGGATACGTTCGCGTTCTGGATCCATGGACTTGCGTAATCACGCCTTTTTAGCCTGCGCCAAGCGCAACGCCTGCTGCCGAAACCGTTCGTGCGTCTCCAGGTTGAACGGCTCAAACTGCTCCAGTCCGCTCAGGCCCCGGTACTCGGCTTGGCACCGGTAACACTGCAACATGTTGCCCACGAACACGTACAACACGACGTCGCATAACGCGGTCGCGAACAAGATCGCGTAACTGAGATACCGCCAGTGAAATCCCCACGCCACCGTGCTCAATAACAACCCCACTACGACAATGCTTACGCCGAGCCGTTGCGAGAAGTCTTTGCGTACGAACAGCTCCCGGCAGCCGCACACGATGCAGGCAGACAGGCTGGCTCCTGTGCCGGCATCGGCTTCCGACGTGACAGCCAGAACATCTTCCGGCGCCATGTCCGTCACCGCTTGGCACTCACGGCAGACGAGCTGCCGCGCGGCCGCAGTCAATTTGGCTCGCTGAGGACGTTCACATTGTCGGCAGACATACGAGACATTCATGGAAACCTGGAAGCCCGATCATAACGGATAAGGATGCTGGCGGGACAGGAACTGCGCCGTTAATTCCCCGATAAACGTCAGGATAACGGTGGCGTACAAAATTCCCGTCGCGCTCTGGGTATTGGGAATCTTCAGCGTCCACCAGGTCAGACATGCCAGCCACAGCGGTGCCACCAGCCCCGCCAGCCAGCGGAGCGTCAGGAAAATCCAAAATGACGCGTCCCCACTCGATGAAGCCGACAGATGCCACACAAGCCCCAGGGCGCTGCACGCCATGCGCAAGAGGACCGCGCCCATCAGGCACAAGACCAACCGACGCAGCGGACTCAGCTCCATCATCGGCGTATTTAAGTACCAGTGCCCGAGAAACATCGCCGTCAAGGTGATGCCGAGCAGCAGGCCGCTGGCCGCCACGTCCAGCACGGCGACAGCGGGAACAAGCCAGCCCGCGTCGAGCCGCCAGGCACTACTGGCCAGTACCCCCGCCACTAATCCTCCGGTCATGATCCCGAACAGGAAGTAATAGCCGAGCCGCGCTTGCTCGTACAACCACACAACCGCGCCGACATAACTGGCGACCGCCAGCGCGATGGCCAAAGCCAGCACAGTCGTCGCCCTCCCCTGGCTCCCTCCCAGTAACTCGCCGTCCGTCGCCAGACTCAAACTCGCCAGCGTGTTCAGGCCCATCAGCACCCACAGATGAACCCGATAGAATCCCGACGTGACCCAACGCGACGACGTCACCCCCATCGCCAGCGCAACCCCGAACGTCAGCCGGAAAACAAACTCGACGAGCAACTCGAGAATGGACACGTTTCTTCACCGACGCTCGCCGTAGATCAACTGCATGATTTCCGACCGCGAGGACACATTCGTGCGGAACAACCCCTTCATCGCGGAGGTGACGCACAGACTGCCCGGCTTGCGGACACCCCGCACCGTCATGCATGTGTGCGTCGCTTCGACAACGACTGCGACACCCTTGGGCTCCAGTTCCGATTCGAGCAGATTTGCGATCTCCTCGGTCATGCGCTCCTGTACCTGCGGCCGCCGCGAAACGCTTTCGACCACTCGCGCCAGTTTGCTCAGCCCCAGCACCTTGCCGCGGGGTATGTAGCCGATGTGTGCCTGTCCCATGAACGGCAGCAAGTGGTGCTCGCACATGCTGTTGAAAGCGATGTCCCGCACCAACACCACCTCGTCGTACTTTTCCGTAAAGACCCGTTGCAGATGTACGCGGGGATCGTCGTGCAGGCCCGCGAACAGCTCGGCGTACATGCGGGCGACCCGGGCGGGCGTGTCCTGCAACCCCTCGCGGTCTGGGTCTTCACCCACCGCCGAGAGGATTTCCCGTACGGCGCGTTCGATTCGTGGCAGGTCGACGGGACTCGTGATGCGAGGCATCTCGCGCGTCTCGGACTCCCCGTCTACGCTGCCCGGTTCGGTAGAAGACTGATGTTGTGAAGCCATTTATGTAGATTTTTAGCTGTTTTGCGTTGGCGTCAATCGGTGGGACGGTAGGCGAGCCGTCTTCGATAGCCGTTCCCGCTCGGTGAGACCCGTGACCAATCCTAGAAGGACGTTCGTGGAAAGGTCAAGGATAGGATGGGCCGGGTTGCGCCCACTTGCTGCGCCGAGCTATTGCGGTCAGATTGAAACGGAACCGTGCCGGCGGGCTGATTCGTCAGCGTGGCGGGTGGAGGCTCTCGCCACGGTGCTGGGCCCCGTGTCGGATGGTGTTGGGGGTCCCAGCCTCTGCGACGACGAGATTGCGACATGCTGACGTCTACCCAGGAGACTGAGCCCAAACCTAAGTTGCTCAACGTGCCCAATCAGATCACGTTGGCGCGGCTCTTTCTGTCAGTGCTCGTGTTTGTACTGTTGGGTGTGCGGGCTTTTGCGTTTGCGATCGTGACGTTTGTCATTGCCGCCTCGACGGACTGGATCGACGGCTATTACGCTCGGCGGTACGGGCAAGTGACCAAGCTGGGGCGGATCCTGGATCCGTTCGTCGACAAGATTATCATTTGCGGGACGTTCATTTACCTGGCGGCGGAGCCCGCGTCGGGGGTTGCTGCCTGGATGGCCGTGCTGGTGGTGGCTCGCGAGATGCTGGTCACGGCCCTTCGTTCGTTCTTTGAGCAAAGCGGCCTGGATTTTTCCGCGAATCAGTCGGGCAAGCTCAAGATGGTGCTGCAGTGCGTGGCGGTCGTGGCCAGTCTGGTCGCACTGTGGTACGGTGCGGAACAGCGACCGCTATGGCTGCAGTGGACCCTGTTCGGCGCTGTCTGGACCGCGGTGCTTTCCACGGCCCAGTCCGGCATCGTGTATATCGTCGCGGCGACGCGGCTCATGCGCGAATGATCCAGCTGTTGTATGCCGCTGTATCGGCGTTGCTGGCTGCGACGCTGGTCGCCAGTCTGATGTTATGGACCCAAGCCGTTCGAAGGCTTTTCCGCGGCCAACCGCTGCTGCCGCCAGAACCCTCGTCGGCCGTGCCGTGGGGACCGCTCGACCTGTTGGTGACGCTGCTCTTGCAGCTGGGTGCTCTCGATGCCACGTTCCGGCTGCTGCGCGAAGGGTTCGGGGTCGACTACGTGCCGGGCACCGAGAACCTCGATCTCGACGCACGGGCCTCGGTCATGTTGGCCTCGGGAGTCGCGACCCTGGTGGCCTGCCTGCTGACCCTGCTGTGGTTGGCTGTCCGTTACCGAGCCAGTGGATCCCAACTGGGGTTTGTCTGGCAGCGAGTGCCGCAGGATGTGCGCCTCGGGATGGCCGCCTTCGTCATGCTGGCTCCGCTTGTCTATGGCATCCAGCTCGTACTCGTTCAGCTGGTGAAGTCCGAACATCCGTTACTGGAGTTGTTGAAGGAGAGTTCCAGCCCTCGCTTTTTTGCGCTGGCGGGTTTTACCGCTGTGGTCGTGGCTCCGTTTGTCGAAGAAGTGTTCTTTCGATTGCTGCTGCAGGGGTGGATGGAGCGTGCTGCCCGATCGCGCGAGAGCCTGCGCACGCTCTTAATGGGTGGATATCCAGTCGACGAGCAGCCGGCCCATGCGACATCGCAGACGCCGGCGACAATGGAATCGCCAGCGGCGTTGCCAAGCCAAGGGGGTGGCTCCGCCGTGTCGCCGCGCTGGCCGCTCTTCGTCAGTTCCGCATTGTTCGCGATGGCTCATTGGTCGCACGGCCCGGATCCGATTCCGCTCTTCGTGCTCGCGCTCGGTTTGGGCTATCTCTATCGGCAGACGCACCGCCTGGTGCCCAGCATCGTGCTGCATTTCTGCCTGAACGCCTGCACGCTCGCCCTGATGTGGCTATCGAGTCAGCGCCCGTAATCCCGCTCTGGCGAAAGAGGTTACGAGAGTGGCCCGCCGCTCCGTCGGCAGTTCTTTCTCCATTCTGGCGAAAGGTTCTACGCCCTACGCCAGCTCGGGGAGCGGCGGGGCCTCGACCAGCGGCTGCGGACGGCCAGCCTGATCGTAGATTGGCTTGGACGCGGGATCGATGCCGATCCTCTGAAACAGCGTGGCAATGATCTCCTGGAAACTGACCGGCCGGCTTTCCGCGAACTCACCCAGACGGTTCGTAGCGCCGATAACCTGCCCCGTCTTCATTCCGCCGCCCGCCAGAATCGCGCCGCTTACCTTCGGCCAGTGATCACGTCCCGCACCCTTATTGATCTGCGGTGTGCGGCCAAACTCGCCCCAGGCAATCACGGTGACATCGTCTAACATCCCGCGCATGGCAAGATCGTCCAGCAGTGCGCTCAGGCACTGGTCCAACTTCGAGCCATGGTCGCGCACCAGGTCAAAGTTCTGACCATGGCTGTCCCATCGCCCGTACGACAGCGTGACGCACCGGGCGCCAGCCTCGACGAGCCGCCGAGCGATCAGCAGCTGCTCGTTGACCGTCGGAGCTCCGTCGTATTGATACTTGTACGGCTTGCCATCGCCATATCGCTCACGCACACGAGGATCTTCGCGGGACAAATCCAACGCCTCCAGGAGCTTGCTGCTGGTCAGCACATTGAACGCCTGTTGGCTGAACGCATCGAGTCCGTCCATGGTCCCTTTCGTGTCCATGTCGCGGCGCAGTCGATCGAATCCGGATAGAAGCCCTTTGCGGTCGTCCAACCGCTCGAGCGTCACTCCATTCAGCTTCATATCGGCGAGCCCCGGGCCTTCGGGCTTGAAGCACGAAAAGGCCGGGCCCAGGAACCCGGGCGAACCCGCATCCGACCAGGGGACGTGGGCCGTGCGCTCGGCCAGACCAATGAAGGACGGCACCGACGGATCGACCGGGCCCAGCACCTTCGCCGCCACAGCGCCCACGCCGGGGTGTCCTCCCAGGAACTGCAAATCCCGCTCGGCCCATCCCGTCATGCACTGCCAGGCATCGTGCCGTCCGGTGGCACCCACCACGGAACGGATGATGGCGCAACGATCCATCATGCGGGCCAGCTGCGGAAACACCTCGCAGATCTGTATCCCTGGAACGTTCGTAGCGATCGGTGTGAACTCGCCGCGGATCTCAACCGGCGCGTCCATCTTGAGGTCCCACATGTCCTGATGGGGCGGACCGCCGGCGAGAAAGATATTAATGACCGCCTTGTGCCGCTTCCGACCGCGCTGCGCCCTTGGCAGATTTGCCTCAGCACGCAAGATGTCCGCCAGCGTCAGACACGATGCGCCGACTGTCAAACTGCCCACCTGCAAAAAACCCCGACGAGTGATTCGGTCACAGGTTCCGCGTGTCGGGCGTCCTAGAATCGTGAGCATGACTTGGCTCCGCATCCAGTTGCAGAAGGTGGGAATGGCAGGCGGGATTCACGGTCAGAATAACGAGTTCACGATAGGCATCTCCCCCCCATGCGTCAAGAGAAACTCCCGGAGGTCCTTTTCGCCAGAAAGGAGAAGAACCGCCGACGGGGCGGCGGGGGACTCTGTGTGGCACTGGCTCTGCCAGTGTGGCCCAGCTGGGAGGGGGTTGGCCCAGGGGCCTGGGAAGACACTGGCGAAGCCAGTG
>JBFWYF010000461.1:0-6146 GCA_050186685.1 Pirellulaceae bacterium | reverse complement strand
AAACCTGCGAGCGAACACCAGGCGATCTCCCGAGAAGAGCCGGGCGATAAACCTGCGAGCGAACACCAGGCGATCTCCCGAGAAGAGCCGGGCGATAAACCTGCGAGCGAACACCAGGCGATCTCCCCAGCTGATGCCCTGGGGCTTACCGGCAATCTCGTCGCGGCGCACCGGCGGCCGGCTGAGATCCAGGCCCGATACTATCCAGAACCAGGGACCGATCCACAGCAACCCCAATGCGCCAATCACGACGAACGGCGATCGCCACCAACCGGCACTGGCCGACACCACCTCTGCCGCCGTTGTGCTCTCGGCTATCGCAACAGCCGGGGCAAAGGCACCCACCACCACCGGTGTCAGGATCGCTCCCAGCGAGGCACCGCTTTGCAGTATGCTGTTGCCCAGCGGGCGGTCGCCGCGCGACAGCAGCCGTTGTGTGGTAATCAGCGCACACGGCCATAGACCCGATTCGAAGAAGCCCAGCACGACTCGGCACACGAAAAATCCCAGGTAGGCTGTCAGACTCGCTTCGCTCAGTTCAATATCCGATCTGGCTTCCTCGCTGCCCAGCGACAACGCGCGCAGATCAACGAACTGGGTCAGTTGGGGCGCCAACCAGGCCCCCAGACGGTCGGCATAGCCCGTTGCCAGACCCGCGGCGGACCAGCCCAGAAGTACCAGAGGGTACAGCCAGCGGATACTGACCTGGTCGGCGATCATGCCGAACGCGACGGCGCCGATCGCGAACGCATACCCGAACCCCTTCTCCAGCCGCCCATACTGCGTGTTGTTGAGCCCGATCTCCTGCTCGATCGCGGTAATCGTCAGCGACAGGGTCTGCCGGTCCATGTAGTTCAGAACCAGCGACAACAGCAGCATGCCGCACACCAGCCATTTTCGGTGGTCCGCTACGGCCAGGGAATCGTTCAGCGCGGGTGGTTGCATGGGACAGGGCACTCCCCGAAATAGAAATGGAAGGAGCCTGGGTCAAGACAGGCAGACAAGGGGGGAGGAGGGCAGGGTGACGGCAGCGGGCATCAGGCATCCCACTGCTGTCCGTCCCAGGCAGCAACACGTTCCAACAGCGCCACCACGTCGGCTGCGAAGACCCGAAACAAAGTCTCGCCCTTGTCGGCCGTGGCCAGGCGCGGATTGCCAATGTGGCCGGCGGCCGAGCGATCTTTTGTGATCCAGGCCCGATGTGCCGGTGCGAAGGCCCGCCCGTGATCGATTGCCTCCACCGCCTCGAGTGGACCCACCAGATCCGGGCGCAATCGGAGCATCATCGAGGTTTCCCACTCGCAAGCGTGCCCCATCTGCTGCTGTTGAATCGTACGATCCACTTCGTAGGGCTTGCCGCCCAGCGTCCAGTAGGTGGTCGATAACAGCAACAGATCCTGACGTTCCCGATACTTCTGCCGCACCTCGAACAACGCCTGCTGCGCCGGGATGATGTTGCCACCGTGCCCGTTCAAAATCACAATGCGCCGGAAGCCATGGAACAGGAAGTTCTCGACCATGTCCTTCAGCAAATCGAGATAGATTCGCGGTGACGCGGTCATGGTGCCGGGAAAATCGAGATGGTGTTCGGAATTGCCGAGCCACATCAGTGGGGTCATGACCACGCGGTCCTTCAGCGGTTCGGCCGCCCGCCGCACGACTTCGCCCAGCAGCAAGCTGTCTGTGAACACGGGCATGTGCCGGCCATGCTGCTCCAGCGCCGCCACCGGGATCACGATGGGCGTATCCTTCGACAAGTCCGCCACGTCCGTCCATTTCATCTCGTACAGGTTCACGCTGTCCCCTCTTTCGTCGCAAGGCATCCGGAAAACGCCGCCAATTCTAATGACCTGCCGGCGGGGACGCCATGAAGCGGAGCTGAGTGCCGGGACGCTCAGCGCGTGAACAGCTGGCGGGGCGACAGCCGCTGCCACCAGCCGGGCTTGTCGGCTGCGGGAGCCGGCGCAGGAGAATCCGCCGAGGGTGTCGGCGATTTGTCCGGCAACTGGGTCAGTCGCGCGGACTGGCCGAACTGCATCACGAAACGCGGCCAGTAGCCATCGAGCAGGTGTCGGCACTCACCGTAATTCTTACGGGTCCATTGGAGCAGCGCGGTCTGGGGCTTCTTGGCCAGTTCGTGGCGTTCGTCCTCTTGAAAATACATGTCAAAGAGCTCGACATCGTCGAGCCAGACATCGCCGGCGCTGAACAGGTCGAGTCCCACGGAAATCTCACCCGGCAGATGCGTCGGCAAGTGTGCGAAGTGAAACAGGAACTCGCCTTCTCGCCCCTGCGTCCATTGTGTCGGGAGTGCGCGTGCGGTGCCGCCCGTGGGACGAAGTGTCCGGCCGTCGATGGCCGAACCGAGCGTCTCGGAAAACCGATAGATCGGTGTCCCGTCGCTCAGCTGCCCCTCGATCGCCAGACGCACGGCGGGCTGTTCTTCCGCCGACTTCGCTCGCAGCCGCACCAGGAATGACAATCGACCCGAATGTGGAATCGCAAAGAAATTGCTCCGCACGCGTCCGTATGGTTGAGTCCCGTCCAGCCGCAGATTGAGGGATGACTTACCGTGCCGAGCGGACTGGCTGTCAAGTTTCACCGCGACTCCCGCCGTGGCCGACCAGCCGCGGATCTGGCCCTCCGCGGGTTCGGTCTCGAACCCTGGATTGTCCAGGACCAACAGGGGCTGTGGCCTCCCTAATTCTTCGACGCGGGACCGCAGGTCCTGGACTTGCCTCCGCATGAATTCGATGTCGTCGGCGGCGAATTCGACGCGCCAACTCGCGGGCGACATTTCGGGTTTCGAGACGACCAAGGCGACCAGGTCGTACGGCTCCAGTGCCACCTTCCGGCCTGTTCCCTCGCTGGCCAGCGTGACGGCCGCAGCGCGGCCCGCCAGGACGTCCACCGAGGCATCCGAGGCACGCGGCGGAAGTTCGAGCAGTACTTGAGCGGGAATACTCGTGGCGTTGGCGGCATAGATGTACGTTCGACCGTCCAGCACGAGGGATCGGACCGCGATGCGAGACAGGGAATCGCTTACCGCTTCTTCCACTTTCCGTTCGGCGCCCTCGCCCCGAGTGCGCGGAACATCGACGAAACGGCGGTCCGGAAGCTGGCTACAGGCATGCAACAAAGGACGTAGCGATTCCTCCTCGCCCAGCGGCACCATCCAGCCGCCCGTGACCAACGTGCTGCAGTCCAGCGCCACCACGCTGTTGACAAGCTGGGCACGGGATGAGGGCCCTGCGGCGCGGATGTGGCTGAGCAACCAGGTCGACGTGTGGTCAGCGCCCAACGGGCTGGCCTGGTCGAAGCCCGGCACTCGCAGCGGCTGCGGTTCATGAAATACTACGGCGCCCGTCATCCCGCTCCGCTGGAAGTACCGTTCGATGCGTGTCGATTGTTCGAGCTCGAGGTTGACTCCTTGATTGGGCAACGACAGCTGTGGCGCCACGCGATGAGGTCGGAGCACGACCGTCGCAGGCAGCCGGCTGAGCAGGCTGGCGTCGAGGCCGTGTCGGAGCAGGGCGTCCTGGAAATCGTCTCGCTCGGGCAGGTGCGGTCGCAGCGCGGTATGTATCGGCCGCCCGCCGGCCAACTCGTGCAAGTCCAAGTAGAGTCTCGCGGTGGGGCTCGCCCGGGTTACGTCGCTCTGGAGCAATTTGTAAAACTCCGCAAGGCCCGCGGCCCGCCACGCCAACCAGGGCTCGCGCAACTTTCCCTGGACCAGGCCCAGCCTTTCGGTAAAGGGGACCGCAGCCGGATACTGCGAGTTCAAACCCGTCTCGCGCAGAAACCGCGCAAAGGTGGCATCATCCAGCGCCCAGTTCTCGTCGGGAAGCTGCGCGTATCCATGAGGCACCAGCTGAATCGACAGTCCGGCGAACGAGTCGTGGGGGGCACAACGGTCCAACAACTCCGCCACCACCCGCCGCAGTGCCGTCTGAACCCGCGCATCCAGCGGGTTGTAAAAGGGAGCGGCTCCCCTTTGCCCTTCCGTCCAACTGGCAGGAATCGCGCGCGGCTCATTGGCGAATGCACCTACCAACTGTACCCCTGGCGACGGTTCAGGAGTTCCTGCCGTCCGCATCTGGTCGAGCTCCGGCAGTGGCATGCTGAACTGCACGGCCGTCACCAGCCTCAGACCCTCGCGGTCGAACACGCGCAACAGGAGTTCCAGCACATCTTTGTCCACGGGATCCTGGCCGGTGGCGGCCAGCACACCGGTGTCAAACTTCGGAATCCGCCGCAGCAGCCGCGACGGATAGAGCGCCGTGCCGTCTTCGACGACTGTCAGGAAGGCACCGTTGTAGCCCGCGAACTTCAAGTACTCGGCACAGCGCACGGCGCCGTAATAGAACGTGTTCCAGTCCGACACGCCCACCGGTTCCGCTCCTCCACCCGCAGCGTCCGGAGCTCCAAAATTCCGCCCCAGCAGCGGCTTGTCAAATAGTGCCGCGGTGAGCCGCCGCTCCTCAGTCAATCCCAAGTCGCTTGTCGCCGCTGGCAGCATCGTGGGGCCCGCCAGCACGCGGATGGTGCCAAACAGGGCCGTCTGGTCGCCACGACGATTCGTCAGCAAAAGCCACGGCGTTCTGGTCTTCGGCCAGAACACCAGCCGGTATCGTTCGATCTCGTCTGACTCGCTGGCGTTGCCGGCCACGTCGATACCGGCGTCCAAGCCCTGAGCGCCGAGCTTGCCGATCGCATCTTCTTCGAGCACGCTGACACCCAGCGTCTGGGGCACGCCGCGCGGATATTCGATTTCGAGCAGGTGAGGTTCTCCGATTCGCGCGATGGGAATTGGTGCCGCATGCCAGCCACTCCGCCCCAGCTCCTTCCACTGACGAGCGGCCAGGCTGCGGATTCCCAGCGGGCGGTCTCCCATCGGTCCTTGGGCCGGTCCCCCCGCCAACCGTGGTAACGCCGGCAGCCGTACCCACTTGGCCCACCACTTTGGATTCGACGAGTCCATCTCCTCGACCAGCTTCCAGTCGATCGGCGCCGCCTGAAAAGGCTGCGAATCGACGACCACCAGCTGGATTCGCCGCTCGGTCCAAGCGGGGCCTGTGACAAGCACGTCGGCCAGCCGCCGCGGATGCAGGGAGACGACGACGTCGTACACTCCCTCTTCGTCCGCCGGCAGCGGTACGCGAATCGGCCCGACGGGCGAGGCACCCTGCCGCGCATCCAGACGCAAGTCGTACTGCTGCTTCCAGCGCGGAGCACTCTCGCCCAGCACCACCAACTGCACCAGGCAGCGCACTGCGGTGGCTTCCGGCAGCCCGACCGCGTACGGCTCCACCTGAAAGACAAACTCCTCGCCCGGCGCAAATACCAGCGATTCGCGGTCGAATACTACCCGCAATCGGTCGCCCGGAGCGCGCTCGATGCGCAGCCGATTCTGCCCGTCGTCCAGCAGCGACTCGTGCACCATGTCCTGCGCCTGCTGAAAATCGGACAGCCGAGCCTCCGCCGTCTTGATCGGCTCGGCTCCGTCGGGCCCGTAGAGCGCCACGTTCAACGTGGCATCGGACGGCCCATGGACCAAGAACTCCCAGCCATCCTGCGACACGGCGGCCCTCGCTGCAAACCGGATCCGGTTCTCCTCATGGACGACTTCGTCCGGCGCGTCCGCTTCCGCTCCCAGACAACGCGGCGCGGTCAGCGTTCCCTCGCTCACTGAGATAATGCCTCGCCAGGGGCGCGGTGCTCCCCCGCCCCAGGTCGCGCGCACGCGAACATTCAGCTCGTCCGCCGGCGCCCAGCCGCCAGCCAGCGCGACCAGCCCGCCCAGTGACAACACGAACCACCGCGACCAGGTCCGGAACGCGTTCCACCTCCTCGCGCTCGGTAAACCGGTCCGCTCGAGGGCGACCTGCCGAGGAAGGCATGGCATCGTGCATGACGGTGCGCGCAGTACGACGTAGACGTCCTGCGACGTGCGTCGTGTGCAGCCAGTCGGACTTCCTTGTCCGCTCATGCTCAGCTCAACATCCTGCGAGCGCGCATCCGATTCGAAGAAATCTCTACGCGGAATTTCGCGGAGTATAGGCGTTGCGCCGCCTTTGCAGCCATGCCGAAAATAGCCGCCATGCTAGCGGGTTCCCCGCGGGCACCGTTGCTGCGGTCCGTGAGGG
>JBFWYF010000460.1:0-6180 GCA_050186685.1 Pirellulaceae bacterium | reverse complement strand
CGTACAGCTGGGCGACCGAGCGTGCACTGTTCCGGAAGGCCGGGTGTGTAGTGACATTGTGGACGCGCTGGCCCTGGAAGTAGACGGTCCGTTCGATGGCGCGCAGGCTTTCGATGTATTCCGCACCGTTGTACGGCCGCTGGACCGGTGTCGTCGTATCGATCATTACCCGCCGCCCAGCGGGAAAGTCGTCGACATGACCGGCTTTCCTTCCGCATCGACCGGGAACGACATGTGCTCGTGCAGCAGCTTCCACAAGCCACGGGTCTTCTTCCAGCCGTGCGTCATGCGAAAGGCCAGATCGAATGGAGCACCATTGGCGCGGAAATGTCCGACGTAGCGCTCAACCAGCGACGTGAATGCGACATCACCGCAGCACTCGATGCGCAAATCGTGAATGGAGGCCTCTCCGACGTATTCGGGAGCAACCCGTACCAGCATCTCGACGTAGTCATTTCCTTCGAGCTGAAACGGCGCACTGATGTCGAACTCTCGGATCCGTTCGACGTCGTAGAACTCCAGGAGAATCTTCGGATCGACGAAGAACTCTGGGCGATTCTTCGTTCGCATCAGGTCCAACTCTCGTGCGACGATCTCCGCGACAAGATCGGGCGCGGAGGCCGAAATCACCTTGACCTGTGCGGCACTCGTGCTCTTGTCATTGCTTGTCATGTGCTCGTGTTCCTTCTGGGACTCGACTTGCACCGGATCAGCGCGGGGTCCTCACGGCGCTCCGCCTCGACACTCGCGCGTTGCCTCATCGTCGCAATCAGTGCCGATAGGTGACACTGACGCCCCACCAGCGCGGACGATCCGGGATGTCCACCGCGTTGCCCGACAGCGTGGTGAAGTCGATACGGTTCTGTACGATGTACTTGTCGGTCAGGTTGTTGACGAACGCCGAGATCGACCAGTGCCCGCCAGCGGCCGTATATGTCGCGCGGGCATCCAGCCGGTGGAACGACGGGATACGCTGCGACGCATAGTCCACGGTGCTGATGCTGCGCGACGAGGAGTAGATGGCATTCAGCTGCACCGCGAGTTCGTCGCCACCGGTGATGGGGAAGCCGTAGCGTGCCTCGCCAACCAGCGTCCACTTTGGTGCTGCCGGCATCTGGAATGATGCGAGTGAACCATCCGGCATGAGCACATTCTTCTGCTTGGTGTCGAGGAATGTACCTCCAGCGCTGAAGGTCAGCCCCTCTGCGGCGACCGCGGTCACGAATAGCTCAGCGCCGGTGATCTTCGAGTCCACGTTTACGGTCAGCAGGCCCGTACCCGGGGTCGACGAGAACGCCTGAAAGTTTTTGTAGTCGTAGTAGAAGACTGATCCGTCGATCTTGAGCCGGCTTTCGAGGAGCGTGGCCTTCAGCCCCGCCTCGTAGCTCAGCAAGGTCTCCGGCTTGAACTTGACGGAGTCGGCTGCGTAGAACTCGGCACCACCGGCATTGAAGCCGCCACCTTTCACGCCGCGGTTGACGCCGCCATACACGGTCAGGTTCTCGTTCGGACGGTACGTCAATACCGCGCGGCCCGACCAGGTCGTATCGCGCCGACGCCCGCCGTAGGTGTTGTTGAAGGCAAGGCCGCCGGGGAACACGAACTGACCGAAGATGTCGCAGGTCACCGGCCCGATCGGGGCGAGAACAGGGTTCGGCGTGCACGTCGAATCGTTATGGATGGACTTTCGGTCATACATGAGCCGGCCGCCGAGAGTAAGCGTCAGCACGTCGGTAAGACCATAGTCGACCTGTGCGAAAGCGGCGTAGGACTTGCTCTTCTGCTTGTAGTCGGCCGGCAGCCGAAGACCCAGGCCCGGCAGGTTGTAGAGATCGACGATGGTCGTGATGTCGTGGGTGGTATTCAGGAAGTACAGGCCAGTGACCCAATCGGCCGCACCCGTCTTGCCATTGATCCGCAGTTCCTCGGAGAACTGCTGCGACGGATGGGTGTGCAGGTCGTACTGGAACAGCGGCGTCGTCGTGGCCGTGATGTTCGCGGAGTAGTCCATCTTGCCGTGCTGGTAGTCGGTCACGGAGGTGACCGTCAGGGTATCGGACAGATTCCACTCAGCTGTCGCGGTGATCGCACGGTAGGACGATTCGAAGTACGACGAGTCGCCGTAGGTGCCCCGATAGCGATTCGGCTGTGATGCGTAACAGCTGCCGTTCTGCCACGCGCCTGGCGGCGGAATCGCCACTCCGGCCGAGATTCCCGCGCAGAATGCAGCGTAGGCGTTCTGACTGGGAGGACTCACGACGTTGCCGTTCGCATCGAGCATGTACGGCGTCGGTGCCGTACCCGCGCCACCGCTGCGGAACATCTCCCAGGCACGCGCTGACAGCAGCAGGTTGAAGCTGTCGCTGGGCTCGAAAAACACCTGCAACCGCCCCGACAGACTGTCGTTCTCGAGCAGATCCGGGCCGGTCGAGTTGCGCAGGTATCCATCAGCCTTCAGGTAGCTGACGGATGCGCGCGCGGACACGGTGTCAGTGAGCCCGCCGCCGATGGCACCTTCGAGCTTGGTCTCGTTGTGGCTGCCGTACTGCGTGGTGACATAGGCATCAAACTCCTGCGAAGGCTTTTTCGTTACTACGCTGATCAGGCCGCCAGTTGCGTTACGGCCGAACAGCGTGCCCTGCGGCCCCTTCAGCACCTCCACGCGCTCGAGGTCGAACAGCGGCTGCCCATTCGCGGCGAGAAAGCCGATATAGGCGCCGTCGATGAACATCGCCACGTTGTTCTCAAACGCGGGATTCACATCGCGCTGGCCGACGCCGCGGAGCGTGAACGTGGTCATCGCCCCATTTCCCGGATTGTCTGCACGCAGGCTCGGGATGTACGACGGCAGGTCCTGCAGCGTGTTGACCGTCATCGATTCGAGCTTGGTCGCCGTCATAGCCTGGATCGCGATGGGCACCGCATCGATGCTTGCCTCGCGCTTCTCCGCCGTTACGACGATGGTCTCGAGCTCCATGCGCGTGCCCGATTCCGACTGCGCCAGGACGGCACCCGGCAGCAGCAGCGAGACTGCGCTCAGAAGTGACGCGGATTTCCGCCCGCGAGCTGTCAGCTGTTCCATCGAATCGCCCCCCGTTGATATGTCGAACGCCGCGGTTGCCTGGTAGCGACCCGACAGTCGATTCCTCGTTGCAGACAAGTTGTGTTCGAGAATTTCCTCTCGAGTCGTGCGTATCGACCTCATTAATGCCCCCTCGGCGATGGATCGGAGCTCCCGCACTAACTACTCCAGTCGTATAATTACTGTACGTGGCGGTTGCCCGAGGTTTCAAGTGGTTTCTTTGCCTCACCGGCCAGACTCGCCTGCTACCTGCGGACTCGCGGCCACGATCCCGCGGCGTGGCTTCGCAGGGACCGCCGGCCGGACGTGCCAGTGCGCTGCAGCATTCTGATTGGTGGCTTCCAGCCTGCTGCGGCCGCCACCTGCATTTCCCTGTCTCGAGGACGCGGCCCGACATGCCGCCGTCGACTGCAACGGACCGCAGCCTTGTGCGATGGAGCCACCTTCAGTCGGGTGACTAACATATACGGTCGTATAGGTTTATGCTTCGCGCGGGTGGAGCGCAGGTTCCGCCGGACTACCGCGGCGTTGCACCGCTGTCCCATGCGACCCCGCGACCCAATGGCCAGGCACTCCGAGGGGAATCACCTGTGAGCAAGGTCATCATCAGTTGCGCCGTAACCGGCGCCGTCCATACGCCCACCATGAGCCCACATCTCCCGATCACGCCGGAGGAGATCGCTCGTCAGGCGATCGAAGCGGCGGCAGCGGGAGCGGCAATCCTCCACCTGCACGCCCGATCACCCGACGACGGTCGACCGACCGCGGACCCTGCGGTGTTCATGCAGTTTCTTCCCGTGATCAAGAGCGCCACCGATGCCGTGGTCAACATCACAACGGGCGGCTCCTGGACGATGACGCTCGATGAGCGTCTGGCAGCTGCAGAGCGTGCATCCCCGGAACTCGCTTCGCTGAACATGGGTTCCATGAACTTCGGGATGTTTCCCCTGGCGAGCAAGTTCCCAAGCTTCAAGTACGACTGGGAGCCCAAGTTGCTGGAGGGATCGCGCAGCGCGATCTTTCGCAATACCTTCGCTGACATCGAGGGGATCCTGGAGCGGCTCGGCAAGGGACACGGCACGAAGTTCGAATTCGAGTGCTACGACTCCGGCCACTTGTATGCGCTCGCCCACTTTCTGGATCGAAAACTCGTGACCCCGCCATTGTTCGTTCAGTCGATCTTCGGAATCCTCGGTGGA
The DNA here is from genome assembly GCA_050186685.1 of Pirellulaceae bacterium. Lineage (GTDB taxonomy): Bacteria > Planctomycetota > Planctomycetia > Pirellulales > Pirellulaceae > CAZFLF01. The sequence goes on along the minus strand of JBFWYF010000460.1, from coordinate 1,899 downwards.
CAGGGCGCGGACGCGGATTGTCTGCTGCATTCGCGCCGAACGGCTGACAGGCTGTTCGGAACCGACTATCACTGGTCGGTAATGGCCAGCGGCCGGCACCAGCTACCACTGGCGACCATGGGCGCATTGCACGGCGGCAACGTCCGCGTCGGGCTCGAAGACTCGCTGTATGCGGGGAAGGGGCGCCTCGCGACCTCCAATGCTGAACAGGTGCGACTGATTCGAAGCGTACTCCAGACACTGTCCATGGAAATCGCGAGCCCAGCGGAGGCGCGGGCGATGCTCGCATTGAAGGGCCCCGCAGCCGTGCGTTTCTGATTTGACAACCTGAGCGAGGACGCGCAATGCACAAGCATTCAGGTTCATCGGGAACGAATTCCAGGTCGCTGCCGGACAATGCACCGCAATTCGTCACACAGCCCCCGACGTCGAGCAGCGGACGTGTCCCACAGCAGCCGCAGTCCGCCGATTTCGTCGATCCCGCGAGCTTTCGTGCGGGAATGCGCCAGCTCACCGGCGCTGTGTGCATCATCGCGACCGCGAACGGCACGGACAAGGCGGGCCTGACCGCGACTGCGGTGTGCTCGGTCAGCGCACAACCACCGCGCTTGCTCGTCGGCGTCAATCGCAGCGGGCGTTCATCCGGTCTCATTCGGTCGGTCGGCCGGTTCAGCGTCAACGTCCTCGCCGATGCCGACCAGACGCTGGCCGCGCGTTTCGCGCGCCCCTCCGAAAGTTCGGACAGCCGCTTCGAGCAAGGGCACTGGCGCCTCGGCGTGCTCGGCGTCCCCGTGCTCGGTACAGCCTTAGCCACCTTTGAATGCCGTATCGAGCAGATCGTCGATTCGGGTACGCACGGCATCTTGTTTGGTGACGTCGTAGCCGTCCACGGTGGCCATAGTCTGGCTGGGCCACTGCTCTACGCGAACGGCCAGTTCTGCCGCCTGCGTGACGGCCGTGAATCCATCCTTGATTCCGGATGGTGAGATCCCTCCGGATTCAGTTTGCTCCACACACAAGGGGCGACGGAGCGCAGTCGAGCACATCGCGCCATGTCCGCGTATCAGTCTCTCGCCATCTCGACCTCGAACGCCCGAATCCGATCCGCCACCGCATCCCGGACGGCATCCAGATCCTTCGTCCAGAATACCTGCGTGGAATCGCCGCCATTCCCCTGCCAGTCGCCGTCACCCTCGAACTGCACGATTACTCCCGGCAACCGCTCGACGAAGTCGAGTGCATAGCCATCGCCATCGAATGACACTTCGGACAGCGCCTCATCCGCCGTGAACTCGTCATCGATGAGCGCGAGGCCCTCTTCATAGCTCGGAATCAAAAGCCGATCGCACGGCGGCCGACGACGCACCCAGCAATCTTTCAGGAGCGCCTCGACCGCCTGCCCCAGCAACACTGCATCATGGGCCAGCGGACTCTCCTCATACTCGCCGGCAACCAATGACCAGCGCAAACCCTCGTGATCACACCCGAAGGATGGCGCAGAGCAGATCGGGCAGCGGGCCTGCATCATGGCAATCCAGCCGATTCAATCAGCACTCCCCACCCGATCGGCTTCAACACCATCAACAGGTAGATTGCGAGCACCATCAGAAATGCAGGGACACCGAGCACGAACCACCACCGGAACACCCGATGAAACCGCTCGGGTAGATCGGCAACGGTCGGCGCTGCTTCGGCCCACCGGGACAACTTGATCTGCATGACGACGACCGGCAACCAGCACGCTCCGACGAGCACGAACAGTCCCCACACCCATAGTGCCCACGGACCGAAGATCGGCCACTCGTACAAGCGCATGAGCACGATGCCGCTCACGACCTGGAACAGCACCGCCGGTGCCGTGAACACCGCGTCGGCGACTACCGTCAGCCGCAGCACTGC
>JBFWYF010000459.1:0-6182 GCA_050186685.1 Pirellulaceae bacterium | reverse complement strand
CCACATCCCCGCTCGGCTGGGCGATCAGCAAGGCCTCGTCAGCTTCTGGAGTACGGAGCCCGCTGCGTTCTCGCCCGCCTGCGTCGACTACCTGGCGGAGGTCGTGCGACGGATGCGTTGAGTGGGATGGCCGGGACCGGGACTGGCCTCATGCGGCTGCTATTTGCCAGTCTTCTTAGCCGGTTTCTTCTTGCTCGTGTCCGACTTGGCGGAGCCGCTGGCCTTCTTCTGGCCGAAGGCCTGCGCCCAGTTGTTGGAGTACTTCTTCGTGGTGCCGCTGTGCAATACCGTCATGACCGCTCCTGTTACATTGAAATCAGTTCAGAGGGACGACTAACGAGAACCAGGCTTTGTCCGAAAACTCACTTGGTTGACCGTGACGCGTGCCCAAGTCCCCTCTCCCGGTACTCCGGGAGAGGGCCAGGGTGAGGGCCATGCGTTTTTCGGACAGAAGCTAATATACAACTTCGCGCCGTCGCCGGCTCGAAGCCAGATACGCTCGGCAAGTCGGGAAAGTCAATTCTTCTCGGACTCCGTCTGCGGAGGTGTCTTGCGAAGATGCCGCTGGAGATACAGGGCCCGTTCGATATTACGATCGGCCGTGTCGAGTTCCAGCCCGTGAATTTTCTGCAGGTGAGCGGGCTGGGTGTGAATGAACAGCTGGTTGATCGTGGGAATTTCCAGGTTCTCGATCAGTCCCAGGTTGACGCCCATCCGCACGCTGGACAGCAGCATCATGGTTTCTTCGCTGCTGATCGTCTGGGCCGTACACAGAATGCCGTAGGCACGGCTGACGCGATCGTGCAGATCTTTTTGGCTTTCCTTGATCAGGAATTCGCGGGCCCGCCGCTCGTAGTCAATCATCACGGGAATGACATCCGCGACTTGGGCGATCAGCTCATCTTCGCGCCGTCCAAGCGTGATCTGATTGCTGATCTGGTAGAAGTCGCCCATGGCCTGCGATCCTTCGCCGTACAGCCCACGGACCGCCAAGCTGATCTTTTGCAGACTACGGAAAACCTTCTCAATCTGGCGGGTGAGGACCAGAGCGGGCAAATGCAGCATCACGCTGACGCGCATGCCCGTGCCGACATTGGTGGGGCACGCGGTAAGGTAGCCGAGGCGGTCGTTGAACGCATAGGTCAGTCGCCGCTCAATGAGATCGTCGATCCCGTTGATGCGATCCCAAGCCGAGTGTAAATCGAGTCCGCTGTTCATGACCTGGATACGAAGATGATCTTCTTCGTTGATCATGACGCTGAACTTCTCGGTATTGTCGATCAGCACACCGCGGGGGCCATCGCCGTCCGAAAGTTCGCGGCTGATGAGCTGGCGTTCGACCAGGAACTGGCGATCGACATTCGACAGACGGTGGACTTCGACATAGCTGGTATCCGCCAGCTCGGGTACGGTCGCCAGCCTCTCGCGCACATTCTTCTCGATCGCCGCGCGATCGTTGTCATTGCAGCGTCGAATGAAGGGGAAATCGGCCAGGTTGCGAGCCAGCCGAATCCGACTGCTGATCACGATGTCGGATTCGGGGCCTGAGCCCTTCAACCATTCGCCGCAACGGCGCGCCAGTTCGTCAAGTTTCACGCCAGAGTCCTGTGTTCGCACTGCAAGGTCCGCGAGACGTTCCGATCGACCGGACCTCGCCGTGACCTATTTCCCCGGTTCTTCTCCGTGCTCGAAGCTCCGAATCTCGTCGCGGATCTTCGACGCGCGTTCGTACTCTTCCTTTTCGATGGCTTCCTTCATTTCACGACGCAGGCGGATGAGCTCCGTCCTGCGGTCGGTGCCGCGCGCCGATCGCTTGGGAGACTTGCCGACGTGCGTGCTTTCGCCGTGGATGTTCACCAACAGCGGCTCCAGTTCCTTCTCGAAACACACATAGTCGTGAGGACAACCCAGTCGGCCCTGCTGACGAAACTCGTAAAAGGTGATGCCGCAAACCGGGCAGGATCGTTGATCGAGTCGGGCGAGGTCCTGCGCCGTTTGTCCGAGCTTCAGTTGCTGGGCAAGCACTCCGGCCAACGTCGGCGCCGGCGACTCGGCCTCCTCCGACTGCGACAGGTAGGCCCGCGCGTGGTCTTCACACAGATGGTATTCCAGCGGTTTAGGGCCGGTTAATTCCGTAATGTGAAACGTCGCGGGCTTATCGCAGTGCTGGCATTTCATCGGCATAGAAGCAATCCTCCCGCGAACGATCCGTCACTCCGGCAATGGACACGCACGAAGCTGTTTCCGAAGTGTATGGCCGACGGTCCGAAACCTCCAGGGCGCCCGTCCACCGAGATTCTTCGTCCGCTCGGTCCTATCCGCAGCGTCACCCTGTCAGGACCCTCACCCGTCTCCGGGGATTTCGTGAGCTCCAAGGTCCTTTGACGCCAAGACTTAGATTGCCGGTAGGATTCTAGCCCGCGCGCGGGGCGTGTCAAGGTTAGGCGTTTTCCGAGGAAATCCCGCCACGGCGGTCCGTTGTGACCTGGGGCCACCACTGCTAAGCTTGGACCGGGACTCCCCCATTCGAGACTTCTCCTGGCAAGGCCGGTCTGCGTGCGACACGATCACGGCGATTTCGATGACGTCGACGAAGACACCGCGGACGGGAGCGGGGATGAGTGGGACGGGGACGAGGCCGACGAGGATCAGGACGAGTCCCCCGATGGTGCCACCATGGATTGTCCCATGTGTGGCGAGGAAATCTATGACGATGCCACGTGGTGCCCGTTTTGCGACCAGTATCTCACGCAGGAGCAAGCCCGTCCGCGGCGACTGGGGTGGTGGTTCTGGCTGGGCATGGGGGCGTGTTTCGCCGCCGTGTTGATCTGGGTTTTTCTCGGATAGATCTTGCTGGAGCCGCTCATGACCCATCTGCCTGATTTCGAGACATTTCTGCGCCTGGCCGCGGAACATCAGCTCGTTCCCGTCTATCGCTGCCTGCTGAGCGACGCCCTGACGCCGGTCTCGGCCTTCCGCCGCCTGGACACGGGAGGGAGTGCCTGCCTGTTCGAGAGTGTCGTCGGGGGCGAACGGGTGGGTCGGTACAGTTTTCTGGCCCTCGATCCATTCCTACATCTGCGGGCCCAGGGAACCCACGTCACGGTCACCGACGGGGGAAGTCGGACGGAGTGCGACGTTGCCAATCCGCTGGACGAGATCCGCCGTCGTCTGAACGCCTTTCGCGCCGCACATCTGCCGCAACTGCCCCGTTTTACCGGCGGTGCAATCGGCTACGCGGGTTACGATGTCGTACGCTATGTCGAGAAGCTAAAACACCCACCGCAGGATGATCGGGGGCTGCCCGATCTGGATTTCGGTTTCTACGATCGGATCGTGGTGTTCGATAACGTCAGCAAGACGATGACGATCATCGTCATGGCACGGCTCGATGCGCCGGGTACGGATCCCCAGCGGGCGTACACGGTCGCTCAGCGACGCGTGGACGAGCTGGTCGAACGCCTGACGCGTCCCGGTGCCGAGCCCCCCTTGGCCGACATCCGGACCGGTGGAGATCCCATTATCCCGTTCACGTCGAACTTCACCGCCGAGCAGTTTCAGCGTGCTGTGGAGCGGTGCATCGAATACATCCGGGCCGGCGATATCTTTCAGGTGGTCATCAGCCAGCGGCTGGCGCTGGACCTGGCGAGTGATCCGTTCGAGGTCTACCGGACGCTGCGCGTCGTCAATCCCAGCCCGTTCATGTTCTTTCTACGTACGCCCGACGTCACCCTGGTGGGAAGCTCGCCCGAAATCCTGTGCCGTGTGGTCGACCGGCAGGTCACCGTCCGGCCGCTGGCCGGGACGCGACGCCGCGGGCAGACCGAGGAGGACGACCGCCGCCTGGCCGAAGAGTTGCTCGCCGATCCCAAGGAACGTGCCGAACATGTGATGCTCGTCGACCTCGGACGTAACGACATCGGGCGGGTTGCTCGGTTCGGCACCGTCCAATTATCCGATGTGATGGTGATCGAGAAATACAGTCACGTCATGCACATCACCTCGAACGTGACGGGGGAATTAGCCGAGGGAAAAGACGCGTTCGATGCCCTGCAGGCGTGCCTGCCCGCTGGGACCGTGTCCGGTGCACCCAAGGTGCGGGCCATGGAGATCATCGACGAACTGGAACCCCATCGGCGAGGTCCCTATGCCGGAGCGGTCGGTTACTTCGACTATGGCGGCAATATGGACACGTGCATCGCGCTTCGCACGCTCGTCGTGCAGGAGCAGCGAGCGTACGTCCAAGTGGGCGCGGGGATCGTCGCGGACAGTGTCCCAGAGGCGGAGTACCAGGAAACGCTGAGCAAGGCCCGCGGGTTGCTCAAGGCCATCGAAATTACCGAACAACGCTGCCGCCAAGGATCCGGCTCGCAGCGAGCCTGAGCGGGCATTCGCTGAGTTCAGCTTGGGTTGCTATCCCGTCGCCCCAGCAGCAGGTCCACGGCCAAGCCCACGTCCGGCTGAGCCATCAGGTACTCGCCCACCAGCATGGCGTCGACGCCCGCGGCCTGCAGTCGTAAGACATCCTCGCGGCGGTGGATGCCGCTCTCCCCAACCACCAGGCACTCGGCCGGAATCTGCTGGCGGAGGCGGATCGTATGCTCCAGATCGACGTGGAACGTCCGCAAGTCGCGGTTATTCACGCCGACGAGCGTCGCGCCGGCAGCCAGGACGCGCTCGAGATGGATCGGTTCATAGAGTTCGACGAGCGGCGTGAGTCCCAGTTCCAACGCCTCGCCAAACATCCGGCGCAGCTGACAGTCGTCGAGGCATTCCGCGATCAGCAGCACGGCGTCGGCGCCATGCACGCGCGCCTCGAGCAGCTGATAAGGGTCCAGCAGGAAATCTTTGCGCAGCAACGGCAACTCGACCTGCTGCCGGATTGCAGCCAGGTACGACAAGTGTCCGGCAAAGAATGGTTCATCGGTCAGGACGCTGATACAGGTGGCGCCGTGCGCCGCATAGGTGCGGGCGATCGCCACCGGGTCGAAGTCGGCTCGAATCAAGCCCTTGGACGGGCTGGCCTTCTTCACTTCGGCAATCAACTTCACAGGGCCATCGGCGGCCAGGGCCCCGAAGAAATCGCGCAGGGGCGGCGCGTCGCGCAGCGCGGCACGCAATTCCGCTTCCGGCCGCTCACTGCGAGCACGCGAAATCTCCTGCCGCTTCGTGGTGACAATTTTGTCAAGAATCGTTGCCATATCAGGTCCTCGGCGATCCTGAGTCCGCGTCTGTCCGCCGCCGTCAGCGGCCGTCTTCCGTCTGCGGACTGCGAAGAAACTCTCGGACGTTCTCCTCGAGCACCGGCAGTGGTACCGCACCGGAACCCAGTACGACATCGTGGAAGTCGCGTACGTCGAAGCGTTCCCCCAGTTCGCGTTCGGCCAGGGCACGCAGCTCCCGGATTTTGAGTTCGCCGATCTTGTAGGCGAGTGCCTGGCCAGGCCACGCGATGTACCGGTCTACTTCCGCCGTAATGTTGTGCAGTGAGAGCGCCGTATGCTCGGCCATAAACCGAATGGACTGTTCCCGCGTCCAGCCGAAATAGTGCATGCCTGTATCGACCACCAGCCGGCAGGCACGCCACATTTCGTACGTCAGGCGCCCGAAGTCGCTGTAGGGATCCTGGTAAAAGCCGACTTCCAGCCCGAGTCGCTCGGCATACAGGCCCCATCCTTCCACGAAGGCCGTGATTCCCGCAAAGCGACGAAACGGCGGCATTTCCGTCAATTCCTGCTGCAGCGCGATCTGCAGGTGATGTCCCGGCACCGCCTCGTGCAACGACAGGGCTTCGATTTCGTAGAGCGGACGCGCCTTCAAATTAAACGTGTTCACGAAGTAGAATCCCGCCTGGCTCCCGTCGCCCGCCGGCGGCTGGTAATAGGCAGTCGTGGTCTTCGGCGCCAGGTAGGAAGGCACTTCACGAATCCCGTACGGCGTTCGCGGTAACGTCCGAAACAGCCGGGGGAGCGCACCATCCATGCGCTTCAGCACCAGCGAAACCTCTTTCAGCAGCTGATCGGGCGACTCGACATAGAAACGAGGGCTGGTACGGAGGTGTTCGACAAAAGCGGTAAAATTCCCTTCAAAACCCGTGCGCTGCATGACGCCGTCCATTTCCTGGCGGATTCGCCGCACCTCGGCCAGCCCTGTCTCGTGAACCTGCTCGGGCGTGAGATCGA
>JBFWYF010000458.1:0-6184 GCA_050186685.1 Pirellulaceae bacterium | reverse complement strand
GATCGTGGTCAAACCGCTCAGCCGCCAGTTCAAAGGCATCTCGGAGTATGCCGGCGCTACGATCATGGGGGACGGCAAGGTCGCGCTGATTCTGGACGTCATGGGGCTGGCGCATGCTGCCGGGATCATCGGCGAACTGCGCGAACGTTCCGTGACAGAGGTGGGTACGATTGCGGATTGTGTTGCGGGGAACCAGGAGACGCTGCTGATCGTGGCGGTCGACGGCCACCACCGCTTTGCTTTGCCCACATCGATGATCTCGCGGCTCGAGAAGATCCCGCGATCGAACATCGAAGTAGCGGGACGGCGCGAGGTCATCCAGTATCGCGGCGACATTCTGCCGCTAGTTCGACTGGATCGGATCACGGGTTGCGAATCGGACTCGGCTGACGCCGACGAGCTTCAGGTCGTCGTCTATGCCGACGAACACCAGTCTTACGGCCTGGTTGTCAGCCGGATCGTGGACATCGTGGAGGCAGAGGTCAAATGCTCGGCACCGGTCGATGACGCCCCGTGGCTGTGCGGCACCACGGTGATTCAACAGCGCGTCACGGACCTGCTGGACCTGAAACTTCTGTCACGCATGACCTAATCGGCCGAGAGAGGTGGCAAGCCATGTCGACCAACGTCCAATACTGCACTTTCTTCGTCGACGAATTGTTCCTCGGAATCGAAGTGCAGCAGGTACAGGAAGTCATCCGCTACCAGGAGATGACCCGCGTGCCGCTGGCGCCTGCGGCCGTGCGCGGGTTGATCAATTTACGTGGCCAGATTGTGACGGCGGTCGACCTGCGGGCACGCCTCGGTCTGCCGCCGCGTCCGCCTGAATACAAACCCATGAACGTTGTTGTCCGCGACGAAGATAACGCCGTCAGCCTGCTGGTCGATCGGATCGGCGATGTGCTCGAAGCAGACCACGCGACGTTCGAGCCGCCTCCGCCCACGCTGCGCGGACCGGCAAGGGACCTGATTACCGGGACCCATAAACTGGCTCATCGATTGTTGCTCGTCCTTGATACCGAACGCGCCGTGTCCGATCTGTCATCGGCAAGTCGCCCCGAAGTGGCTGCCACCACCTAGACCTTCGAGCACGCCAGGCCGGAGCTTCCTCACCCCCCCCGTTTCGTCAAACCGGAGATTACCCATGCCTGCCACCGTCCGATCCAAACCAAGCAAGACCGGCGGCGCGGCGGCCCCCCGCGCACAGGCCCAGTGGAACGCGGTGCTGGCCGCGATGGCCAATAGCATGACCCCGAATGTCACGCTGGCCGACACCCAGTTCAACATCATCTATGTGAACGATGCGGCCCGCACGATGTTCCGTCGAGTCGAGCAGCACCTGCCGGTCCCGGTCGACAAGATCGTCGGGCAGAACATGGATGTGTTCCACAAGACCCCCGATGTCCAGCGGAAGTTGCTCGCGAACGTCCGCGAGTTTCCCTTGCGAGGGCAAATTCGCATCGGAGGCTGCGACTTCGCGCTCGCGCTCAACCCGGTCCACGACAGCGCCCAAAGGCACGTCGGTTTTGTGGTTTCCTGGGAAGACGTAACGGATAAGTTGGCTGCGGAGCGCGCGATTCGAGACGCCAACGAACGCGAACGACAGGCGGCCGCCGAGCTGCGAAGCAAGGTCGATGCCATCCTGTCTGTGGTGGATGCGGCCGCCGCGGGCGATCTGACCCAGGACGTAACCGTGACCGGCGACGACGCCATCGGCCAGATGGGATCCGGCCTCGCCCGGTTTCTCAAAGACCTGCGCTCCAGCGTCACATCGATCGCTCAGACCGCCGTGACCTTAGCTGGCTCGTCCGAGGAACTCACGTCGATCGGGACGCAGATGAGTCTGACTGCCGAGGAGAACGCCTCCCAGGCAAACGTTCTGTCCGCTGCGGCGGAAGAGGTGAGCCGGAACGTCCAGACTGTCGCGACAGGCGTCGACGAAATGAACGCCAGCATCCGTGAGATTGCGAAGAACGCCGCCGAAGCCGCGCGGATCGCGCAGCACGCGGTGGCATCCGCCACGGTGGCCAACGATACGATCTCGAAGCTGGGTGAGAGCAGCGCCGACATCGGCAAAGTCATCAAGGTGATCACGTCCATTGCCGAACAGACGAATCTACTCGCGCTGAACGCCACCATTGAAGCCGCCCGCGCCGGAGAGGCCGGGAAGGGATTTGCCGTCGTGGCCAATGAAGTCAAAGAGCTCGCCAAGGAAACGGCGCGCGCTACGGAAGATATCAGCCATAAGATCGAAGCCATCCAGACCGACACGCGCGGAGCCATCGCCTCCATCCGGGACATCGGCGGCGTGATCGCTCAGGTGAACGATATCTCCGGCACCATCGCCAGCGCGGTGGAAGAGCAGACTGCCACGGCGACGGAAATGAGCCGCAACGTGTCGGAGGCGGCGAAGGGGACGGCCGAAATCGCCCAGAACGTCGTGAGCCTTGCCCAGGCGGCTCACAACACGACGCACGGGGCGAACCAATCGCAGCAGGCAGCCAGCGAATTGGCACGCATGGCGGCCGAACTGCAGCAGCTTGTCGGCCGTTTTCGTTACGAGTGAACGTCCTTCACGCACGCCGCTTCCGTCCCGTTCGCTCAGCAAGGAACTGACTCCCGGCGATACTCCTGCGGCCGGCCGCAGGCCGCGCCGCAGAAGTGCGCCCGTTCATCCGGAGAACCCACATGCGAGCCTTAATCGTCGATGATTCCCGTCCTATCCGCCGGATCGAGGCCGGTATCCTGCACGAACTGGGATTCGAAACCTGCGATGCCGCGAACGGTAATGAAGCGTTACGCCTCATGGAAAGCTCGCCGCGGCCGGATCTGGTACTCGTCGACTGGAACATGCCCGAAATGAACGGGCTCGAATTCGTGCGCGCCGTGCGCAAGAACCGGGATTTCGCGGGAGTGGTACTCGTGATGGTCACTACTGAGACGGAAATGGAGCAGATGTCCCGGGCACTGTCGGCCGGAGCGGACGAATACCTCATGAAGCCCTTTCAGCGCGACGCCTTGGTGGAAAAGCTGCGGCTGGTAGGCGTCATTGCGTAGCCTCACTCCAGACTCTGTCAGAAAACCCATGCCCTCACCCCGACCCTCTCCCGGACTACCGGGAAAGGGGACTGGATGAACCGCTCCGCGGTCAGTCATGTGGGTTTTCTGACAGAGCCTGGCCAAAAACCGTGAAGAAGTGGCCCGTGGCACGCACGGGCTACTCGGCCTGCATCCGTTACACAAACTGCCCTGGCGGAATCGGAACATGAACAAGACGCGCTTGATGATTATTGACGATTCGACCGTGGTTCGCCGTATGCTCGTAGATACGCTGAACGGCGATCCGGGGCTCGAGGTCGTTGGCACGGCGCCCAACGGGCGGATCGCTTTGACGAAGATTGCCCAGCTCCGACCGGATCTGGTGACGTTGGATATCGAGATGCCGGAATTGAACGGGCTCGACACGCTTCCGCCTCTGCGCCAGATGTTTCCGCGACTGCCGGTAATCATGTTCAGCACGCTCACGGAACATGGCGCGGCCGCGACGCTGGAGGCCCTGGCGCGTGGCGCTTCCGATTACGTGACGAAACCCTCCAACGTGGGTAGCGTCACGGCCGCGATTCAGAGTATCCGGGATCAATTGATTCCGAAGATCAAGGCGTTCTGCCCGTCGCCGTGTGTGGCGCTGGGAAAGGGATTCGCAGGCCCTGCGCCTCCGCCGGCGCGGCCGCGCCGCCTGCCGCCGCGCATCGACCTGCTCGTGATCGGAGCTTCGACGGGCGGTCCCCAGGCGCTCACAACGCTGCTCAGTTCCCTCCCTGAGGATTTTCCCGTTCCGATCGCCGTCGTGCAGCACATGCCCCCCGTATTTACGCGTCACCTGGCCGACCGCCTGAGCTACAAGTGTGCGCTACCCGTGGTCGAATCGCAGGGTGACGAAGTTCTGGCGCCGGGACGAATCTGGCTGGCACCGGGAGATCGGCACCTGGAATTGTGCCGCAAGGGGGCGACTATGGTTACGCGGCTGACCGAGGCCCCGCCCGAGAATTCCTGCCGCCCGTCGGTCGACGTTCTGTTTCGCTCGGCCGCAACGCTCTGTGGGTCCCGGTGTCTGGCCGTCGTCCTGACCGGCATGGGTCAAGATGGGATGCGCGGAGCCCAGGCAATTCAACAGTCCGGTGGCCTGATCTTTGCGCAAGACCAGGCCTCTTCCGTGGTCTGGGGCATGCCTCGGGCGGTTGTGGATGCCGGACTGGCGGATCGGGTGTTGTCCCTGGACGCCATCGGCCCCGAGGTCCGCCTCAGCTGCCTCGCCGGTCGACGGCTGACCGCCACGCCGTCCATGGCTTAACAATCTGTGTCATTCGAATGGAGGTAAGTATGACGGCGACTCACCTGCAGGCCGACACGATCGGCTACGTCTGCAATCTGGTCCGAGATCGTTCCGCGATTGTTATCGAGCCCGAGAAGTCGTACCTGATCGAGTCGCGACTGTCGCCGGTGGCCAGGCGACATGGATTCGCCTCAACGGCCGAACTCATTCGGGCGATCCGCGACCGACGTCAGGCGGACCTGCAACGGCAGGTTGTCGAGGCCATGACGACGAATGAAACGAGCTTCTTTCGCGACTTGCATCCGTTCGAATCGCTGCGTACCAGCATTTTGCCCGACCTGACCCAGCGCCGGCGAACACAGCAGCGGCTGGCGATCTGGTCGGCTGCCTGCTCGACCGGGCAGGAAATCTATTCGATCGCCATGCTGTTGCGAGAACACTTCCCTCACCTGGCGAATTGGAACATCACGCTGCGGGGTACCGACATCTCGGAAGAAGTCCTGACAAAGGCCCGCGAGGGGAAGTACACCCAGATCGAAGTGAACCGCGGACTATCCGCCCACTTGCTCACGAAGTACTTCGTCCGTGAAGGGGCTCATTGGCGATTGTCCCCGGCGATTCGTGGCATGGCCGAATTCTCCCAGCTCAACTTGATCGAGGCCTGGTCCGGCCTGCCGCAGTTCGATGTCATCTTGCTCCGCAATGTACTGATCTACTTCTCGCCGGACACCAAGAAGCTGATCTTGTCACGCCTGCGGTCCGTGTTGGCCCCGGACGGCCTGCTCATGCTGGGCGGCGCCGAATCGACTCTGGGACTCGATGCAACGTTTGAGAAGGTCCAGGTTGGCGCATCGGTCTGCTACCGCCACCATGCCCCCTGACCCAGTCCAAGGAAACTGGCGAGTTGTTTTGCGTTGCCACGCTGGAGACTGACCTATGACATCTACTACCGCCGACACCGTTCAAGCTCTGCAGTCGGATATCGAACAGATCGTCGAAACGATCTTCGAGACCATGTTGGGTTGGCAGGTTGCACCCGTAGCTGGGCTGACTACATCTTGCGGCGCCGATCACCTGATTGCGCTCGTCCAGATCTCGGGGAGTTGGTCCGGAGGCGTCTCGATCGATCTCCATCCCTCCGTCGCGCGGCTGGCCGCTGCCGCCATGTTGCAAACGCCACCGAATTCCGTAACCGACGCCGACTTGCGGGATGTGGCTGCGGAGCTGGCGAACATGATCGGCGGGAATCTCAAGAGTCTGCTCCCCGCTCCTTCGTTCCTGTCGCTACCCAGCGTGGTGGCAGGACGCGAATTCTGCCTGCATATTCGCCATGCCGCGCCGCAGTTTGATGCCTGGTTCGAGGGGGAAGCGGGGTTGCTGCATGTTGGCATCTTTGAACGACGCGACGACGAGATCGCCACGTAAGAGACCGCCCAGTCGGCGAATATCCCCACTCGAGAATGCTGCCCGGACTTGCCAGACGGATCACCTCATTCGGCCACTCAACGAACCGGAGGTGCCCCGCAACCGCCGCTGTCGTGCACGGTGGGGAAATGCGGCGCCAGGGGCAGCCGTGTGTCGTCGAGCAATTGTCGCGTCGCCGGTTGGGCGAGATGTGTGGAATGGACCAGGGCGATTACCGAGTCCACTTCCATCTTGTCCATAATGCGGATGCGGTGCTTTTCGACGGTGCTCGGGCTGATGTTCAGCTGCCGCGCAATCGTTTCCGTCTTCTCGCCGCGTACGAGCAGTGCCATGACCTGCCGCTCACGTTCGGTGAGCCGTTCCAGACGCCTCCGCCATTGGCCCCGCGTACTGCGTACCTCACCGCATATCTGAATGGAGATCGGA
>JBFWYF010000457.1:0-6188 GCA_050186685.1 Pirellulaceae bacterium | reverse complement strand
CAGCCGTGTGCTCTACCGATCTACGACTCCCGCAGAGACCGCAGGGACCGCGGAGCGGGTGGACCTCCGCGCTCTCGGCGTAGTCTGCGGGAAGCACCGCACGAACGTCGATACCAGGGCGTAGCGGGCGGGTAACGGGTGGATACGTCTCCCGCAGAGACCGCAGGGACCGCGGAGCGGGTGGACCTCCGCGCTCTCGGCGTAGTCCGCGGGAAGCACCGCACGAACGTCGATAACAGGGCGTAGCGGGCGGGTAACGGGTGGATACGTCTCCCGCAGAGACCGCAGGGACCGCGGAGCGGGTGGACCTCCGCGCTCTCGGCGTACTCTGCGGGAACCTCTTCCCACTCAGCGCGCGAAATCCGCGTCATGCGCGCACTATCGCACGGCCCTCGCTGTCCTAGGTCGTCGCACTGCATGGCCCAGCGCGATCACTACGGCGTCAGATGGCCAAAACGCTCGGGATTTTTGCGGATTTCCGCATGGTCCGATGCAGGACCATCGCGTCCCGCTTATGGCATGCAAATTGCCAATTGGCGCCCCGTTTTGGTGGCAGCCCCCCAACACGTGCGGACTATCGTCATGAACTACCCCTCGCCCCAACCCCATTCCCCTTATACCGACGAACCTGCGGCAGTCGTCCCGTTCGATCTCGGGATCTATGGCATTACGGTCAAGGACGTGCGTCGGAATTTATCACCCGCCGCCTTGTACCTCGAGGCGATTCGCAGCGACGCGAAGTGCGACCTCGCCGATACTGGAGCGCTGATCGCTTTCTCTGGGGACAAGACGGGACGGTCCCCCAAGGACAAACGGGTCGTCGAGCATCCTGAGTCGAAGGACGATGTGTGGTGGGGCACGGTCAACGTACCTATCGACGAAGAGACATTCGACATCAACCGGGAGCGGGCCGTCGACTACTTGAACACCCGGCGCTATCTCTACGTTGTGGATGCCTTTGCCGGTTGGGATCCCACGTACCGAGCGAAGGTGCGCGTCATCTGCACTCGCCCATACCACGCGCTGTTCATGCATAACATGCTGATCCGCCCGACGCGTGACGAACTGCACGATTTCGGTATGCCCCACGTTGTGATCTTCAACGCGGGGGAGTTCCCGGCCAATCGGCGTACGAAGGGCATGTCGTCGAAGACGAGCGTCGACCTGTCGCTGGAACGCCGCGAGTTTGTCATTCTCGGTACGGAATACGCCGGCGAGATGAAGAAAGGCGTATTCACCATGATGAACTACTTTGGGCCCAAGCGGGGCATTTTATCGATGCACTGCTCGGCCACCGCGGACAAGCGGACGGGCCGGTCTTCGCTGCTATTTGGCCTGTCCGGCACAGGGAAGACGACCTTGTCGGCCGATCCGCATCGGCTGCTGATTGGCGACGACGAGCACTGCTGGACGGACCACGGCATCTTCAATATTGAAGGGGGTTGTTACGCCAAAGCGATCGATCTGACTCCCGAAGCGGAGCCCGAGATTTTCCAGGCTTTGCGATTTGGTGAGGTCCTCGAAAACGTGGTCTACGACCGCGACACACATCACGTCGACTTCCACGATACGTCGATCACGCAAAACACCCGCGGCGCGTATCCGATCGAGTTCATTCGCAATGCGAAAATTCCCTGCACGGCGGGGCATCCCACGGACGTGATTTTCTTGACTTGCGACGCATTTGGTGTTTTGCCGCCCGTCAGCAAGCTGTCGGCCGAGCAGGCGATGTACCACTTCATGAGCGGGTACACGGCCAAGGTGGCGGGGACGGAGATGGGGGTCACGGAGCCGCAGGCTACCTTTTCTCCGTGTTTCGGCGGGCCGTTTCTCGTCTGGCGCCCGTCGAAGTACGCCGCTTTGCTGGCCGAGAAGATGGAGCACCACCGGGCCCACGCCTGGCTAGTCAACACCGGCTGGACGGGCGGCGCCTACGGTACCGGCGCCCGGATGAAACTGAAGCTGACGCGCTCGATCATCAATGCGATTCACAGCGGCGAGTTGGCGCGGACGGAGACAGTTCCGGATCCCGTCTTCGGAGTGGCGGTGCCGACCTTGTGCCCGGGCGTACCGACGGAGATCCTCGTGCCGCGAAACACCTGGAAGGACCAGGTCGCCTACGATGCCACGGCCCGCAAGCTGGCGATGCTCTTCCGCGATAACTTTGCGAAGTTTGCCGATGGTACCTCGGCCGAGATCTGCGCGGCGGGACCCGTCCTGTCGTAAGAAGCGTAATTGCCGCGCCCGTTCGCGACTCGTTTGACCCGCCGCTGGAGGAGCAAGCTGGCCTCGCTTGCGGCCACGGGGCAAACGGGACTAAACGACTTGTCCGCGCGGGAAGCGGGCAACCCTGTTTGTCTTCGGACAGAGCCTAATTGCCCGCACTTGTCAGTCGCAGGACCCAGTCTTTTGAATCAGGTGGAGTCCATTCCAGGGACTGCTGCAGCGGGCGCGCTTCCTCGGTACATTCGCACGCGCCGGTGCGTGGATTCAAGCGTTCCACGCGGTAAGTGCCAGCGTGTTGCTGTCCGAGCTGAACGGTCAGCGGACGGTTCAGGCCGCGAGCGTAGACGACGTAACTCCGGCCTGGTTGCGCCAACAGCCAGTAGCTGACAGCGGGGGGAGTTCGCCGACCCAGTTCCGTGCCGTCTTCCCCACGAGGCGTCGTGCTGGTCAGCCATTCGTCGTGGGGCTCGAGATCCCACCAGTTCATCCCTGTGAAGAACCGCTGCATGGCACCTAACTGATTCTCCCACATGTCGTTCTGAGGTGTGTCCAGACGAAAGGGCCCTGGGTCGCGATTCCCGCCAAAGTAGGTTGTGCCGAAACCGGTCACGAAATACCCGCCACCCATCACAATGTCCCAACTGGCATGGCGCATCGACGCGAGGCTCGTGGAATTGTCCTTGTCCGGGGTGCCATCGCCGTTCTGATCGCGCAGCAGGTACCCATACTCGGAGTTCACTACGGGCTTGGGGATAGCTCGGGCCGCCAGGATGCGGGCGTGCAAATGCTCGTAGTTCTGCTGATAGTCTGCAAACGCCATCCAGTCGCCTTGATTGAACTCCCGGACGGTACCTTCACGCGTCATGGGATGTATGCCGATCATGCGTTCATGCGGATCCGCGGCAGCCAATGTCTGGCCAAGGGCCAGGAACTCGCGGCGCACTTCGTCCTCGGTACTCGCCCGTGTGCGGACTTCTCCATGCCATTCGCCGGAGATCAGGAAGTAGACCGGAAAGGCGCTGTAGCGGGCCGCAATGTACCGGGCATAGCGATGCCGAGCTTCCACGCTGGGGAATCTGCGCCATGCAAAGGGCTCCACCTTCCGCTTGTCGCCCCAGGCCAGTGCCAGGCCGCAGATCAGACCGCGGCTTGCGGCATCGGTCAACCGCACGTCAACCTCCTGCCAATAGCCGGGGTTGATCTTCTCCGCCGCGAGGTCCTCGAAGGGGAGCCCACCCTGATTGCCCCACCCTGCCTCGCTGAGCAGCATCGTATGAACCACGTTGAAACCTTGCTGGCTCCGAGCGTCGAGGTATCGCCGGGCAGCGCGGCGATCGTGTTGCTCCCGGTCGTTGTCGGTGACCAGGGCCCAAGCGGTATCGCCCAGGAACCAGAACGGTGAGCCATCCTGTCGTTCGAAGTGATGGGGTGTCGCGGCGCGCGGCCGAATGCTGCCAGACAGAACCGACGCGACGCAGTCGATCGAGCCCGTCTGTCCGTTTAGTCCCGGATCGGAGCTCGTAACGCGCCACTGCCAGGTGCCCTGTTTTTCGGGCGAGAACCGAAACTTCCACTGATTCCCACCGTCCCAGAACAACGGAAGATGGCGTGTCGTCACGCCGTCGGGCTCGGACAGCTGTACCTCGGCAGCCAGGTCGGTGTAGGGATTGGGATACGATTGGCGCGCCGTCAGCATCCTTTCGTGCACGCCGAACTGCGGCACTTCGGGAACCCGGGTGGCGTCGGGCCCGGCCGCGTTTGCAGCGTCTGTGACCGCGGCAATCACTTCCTTGAGCACCTGGCGCTGGCCTTCTCGCTCACCCAGCGTCGCCCGCCACGTCTGCCGCTGCTCGTTGGCACGGCGCACAACGGACTCGTCGAGCGGCACGCCCGTATCTCGAGGTTCGTACTGGCCGTCCCGGCCCGCGAGCTTCCACACGACCAGGTCGAGGGACGGAACGACGTAGAGCATGTGGGCCCCGGAACCGGACTTCCAGAACGCGTCCCGTGGATATTCGGCGATCTGTCCGTCCGTGTTCACATCGAACTGAAGGCTATACGCTGAGTGCGGATTGTACGGCGACTTGCGGCCGCAGTGCCGCACGTACTCGGCGGGGACGATTTGACGGTCGCGCCAGCGTCCTTCGCGCAGCAACAGGTAGCCGAACCGCAACATGTCGGTGGCCCGCGCCGCGATGCCACCCCCGCCGGGCGTATGATCGATGCCGGCGGCATGCCGATAGGCGAAGTTGAAGGGTCCCCAGCCGATCGGCACGGCCAGGCGTGCTCGCAAATAGTCTTCCATCTCCTGCCCACTGACGTGGCGCACGAGCATGGAAGCGAGGTGGGCGGACGCGGTAGCGTACGAGTAGCCCGCGCCCGGCGTGCACCAGAGGGTGCGCGTCGAGAGGACCTGGCCATCCCGCCCCGTGTCTTGATGACCGGCCGCAACGCGATCCGACAGGGCCGACGCACCGTCGGGTCCCGCCGGGTCCAGCGTGACTTCCCGCCCACCCATAACGCCCGGGTTGTTCCCCCGGATACCGGCGGTGAAGGCTAGTAGCTGCCCTAGCTTGATGTCGGCCTTGGACGGATCGGACAGCGGGAATGCCGACGCGGGCAGATACTCGGGGGTATAGACTCGCTGTTCCAGCCCCTGCGGGAATCGGTGTGGATAGTCGGCCATCAGCATGCCTACCGCAATGCTGGTGAACGACTTGCCGACGGAAGCAAGGTTGGGACGAGCGTCCCGGTGGCCGAGGCCGAAGTAGCGCTCGTAGACCAGCCATCCACGCCGGACCACCAGCAGACCACCGTTACGCGTACTGGCCCGGCACACCTCGAACGCGCGATCGAGCTGCTCGAGATCAAGTCCAGCTACCTGCCGGATCTCGCGGGCGCCGGTCAATTGTCGCCATCCGCCATCGACGTCCGCTGGAGGGAAATAGTCATCGGCCAGAGCGGCGGCCGGATCCGCTGCGCGACAAAGCAGGACCGGCCATGACACGGATAGCAAACAGGTAAAACAGAACAGCCGGACGCCGAATGGAACCATGTCCATGACCTTTAGCGTGTTAACGATCGCAGAAAAGATAGTTTTCCTCCGTCCTCTCGCTCCCGGGGCGAGGGCGGGATGAAAGGACGAGGAATGGCTGCGGTCCTTGGCCGGGCCAGACTAAGGCCGCTCCGGCCGGCGGTCGCTCACCGCGGTCGGCGCATCGATCAGATTACCCTCCAGCGCCTCGGCCCCCGCCTTCTCCTCAATGAGGACGCCGATCTGCTGTTTCCGCTCGCCGGCGGGCCGCGTGTCCCGGATCGTGTTGCGCGCAAAGTGCAGGTCGTTGGTCTCGCCGCGGATGCGGATCCCCGGCGCTGGCTGGGTGACACCGTTGTTCTCGATCAGGTTCTCTTCCAGCCGATTGCGGTGGCCCGCCATGGCCTCACTCTCGTCACGGAAGAAGACGCCGGCCTGGTTGTTCATGCGAATCTGGTTGCGGAGAAAGACGTTGTCGGAGTCCTTATGGCCGATCGAGATACCGAACCGCCCGTTCCCTTCCAGGATGTTCTGCTCGAACACGCCATGCCGTACACGCCAACAGAGAAAGAGCCCGTCCTCGCCGTTGTTCCGAGCGACGCAGTGCTCGACACGCGGACGCTGCGAGCCGCTCCCAGGGTGGAATCCCAGCGACGCGTTGTTCTCGCTGATGCAATGGCGCACGACCACGTCGTTCGACTGCTGGAAGCTGACGCCATCGCCGTGGTAATTGCGCACGACACACCGTTCGATCACCGTCCCAAATCCCCGGTACAGAAAGATGCCGGCTCCCCGGCAGCCGTTCAAATGCGGATTCTGTTCCCGGTTGCCATCGATGATCAGACCCTCGAGCCGACAATCTTCCAACTCGTACCCACTGATGACCGGAAACACCGTCGCGGCCTGCGCGTCAGACCGCACCATGCAA
>JBFWYF010000456.1:0-6204 GCA_050186685.1 Pirellulaceae bacterium | reverse complement strand
GCTCGATGCGGGGAATCGCATCGAAGATCACCTGACCTGTGACCAGCTGAGCGTTCGCGCCGCTGGCTTCCGTCGGCTCGATGCCCTGCGAGAATTGCGCGACCACCTGCACCTTCGTCGCGGCCTTGGAACCGCGATTCACGATATGCAGCTGATAAACCGCGTCCTTGTTCGTCGGCACCGGTCCCTGCGGATCGTTGATCGTCAGTTTGAGGTCGGCCAGGGTTTCGACTCGCGTCACCCATGAACCACGCGTTTCCTCGTCTGCACTCCCCTGAATCTGGACGTTCAGCTTGTTTTCGCCGGGGGTGCGCAGTTCGCACTGAAGAACCAGATTCCGCTCCGTGCCTGGTGCCAGCGTGCCGATCACCGCACTATATCCTTCGGCGGACGGCCGCACCCCTTCGCCGCTTACGAAGCGGGCATCAGCCGGCAACCCAATGGTGGCCTGCAAGTCCGTCGCGGGTGCATCGCCCGTGTTGCGGACTACGACTCGGTATGTAGTCACGGATCCCGCGAAAGCGACCGGGTCTCCGGCAACCTGAACCTCGACTTTCGCACGGCGCACCAGCACTTGTTGCTGCGCTTGAACCTGCAGGCCGCCCGCGGCGGACGCCGCCGCCGCAACCTGCAGTGTGCCCGCCTCTCGGGCATTCAACTCGACTTTGACCTCCGCCTGCTGCCCAGCCGCGATCGTTCCCATGGATTTTGCTGGCAGCCGCTCGTTCCCATAGCCAAACTCCACCATGACTTCGTGCGCATCCCCCGTGCCAGGATTCGACAGACGTAAGGTGTAGACGGCGGTCTCTCCAAACAGAATATCCCGCGGTCCAAATACGGCCAGTTCCAGCTGCGGCTGCAACACCGCGATTTCCGCCGATGCCGTCATCGGCCGTAGCGACCAATCCACTTGCAGTGGTATCGCACGGCTCTCCGTCGGGGTTACGCGCAAGGTGACGCGCTCGGAGCCCTGCGACGGAATGCTGGCGATGTTCCACGCCAGGCGCTGGACGCCGGCCTCGGCCGGGGCTGACGTGTCGGGCACCGATCCGTCAGCCGTGACCCGCACGTGGTCGGGCAACTGGACGCGCAGCCAGACGCCGCTCGCCTCGCTGCTTCCCTCGTTATGCACGGTAATCACATACGTTGCTTCCTGGCCGACCACCACCGATTTCGGCCCGGTCGTCACGCATCGCAACGCGGGCGCCTGGCTGCTGACGAGAGTCGTCTCGCCCGCGACGGAACGCGTCGCAAAGCCTCGCCCCGTTCCGCGCGCTGCAGACGCCGCCCGTGTCGGCAAGGCCTCCGGGACATCGCCGCTCGTGTCGGCCTGCGGCGCCGGTTCCACCATCGTCGGAACAGATCGACCACCGCCGCGCAACGAGCGCCGCGCTGTCGACGCCGCGGGCCGTTCCTCCGCACGTTTCAGTACAGACATGGTTCCGTCGTCTGCGGGATCCTCAGGTTCCAGAACCGCCGGTGCACCGCTGTCGCCTCCGGAGGTTTGGGCCCGCCGCCCTAACTCCACCGGATTGGACGCCACCGGGCCGACGACCGGCCGGCTGGACACACTGCCCGACGAGCCCACCCGGGCGGTTGCCGATTCCCGCACTTGCCGCAGTCGCTCGGCAGCCGGCGGCCGGCGAATGACCGACGGTAACGCCGCCGAATCCCCTTCCGCCGCTTGAGCCGCTGCGACCCGCTGTGGAACCGCCGCCGCGCCCCGCCTCAGAATCCCGTCGCCGGGCGGATGGACCGGAATCCGCTGCGCACTATAGGATCCCGCGGGCGAGAGACTGGGCTCCGAACCACGCCACTCCTGCCCCCGCACGATTGCGACCAGACAACTCACGCCGAGGATCGTCGCGACCACCGCGGTTGCATGACGGTACATGGCACTCACCTCATTCGAATAAGACCAGGTCGATGTGGACACCTTTATCGGTTCCATCGTCGGCATGGGTTTAAACGACTTTACCGGTCACCGGGAATAAATCAGAAAAATGCTCTGCGTCGATAGGCGGTTCTGAGTCGCTGAGGTGGAATGGGTAGATAGTGAGGACCGGTTTTCTGAGCGTGGCCTCGCGCAAAAAAAAAGCGGAGGTGG
The DNA here is from genome assembly GCA_050186685.1 of Pirellulaceae bacterium. Lineage (GTDB taxonomy): Bacteria > Planctomycetota > Planctomycetia > Pirellulales > Pirellulaceae > CAZFLF01. Next base: position 4,097 of record JBFWYF010000456.1, on the reverse strand, counting down.
CCGCTGCCACCGCCGCTTTTGCCAGTCGTGATCGGCCGCTGAAAGCTTAGCGATACTGCGTGCCAGCCGCTGGAGGTGTCGTAGCCCCGTAAGGCGTCGCACCGTACGCGCTGGGAGCATAGGCGCTCGCATTCGCCGAGCTCGTCCGTGGCGTGCTGCTCAGGTTCGGCATCCCTGTGGACGGATAGGCGGCAGGAGCGTAGGCTGCAGGTGTCGCACCGGCGGCCAACGGCTGGGCCGTGCCGGCGGTGGTCGGGCTCAGGCCGGGTAGCGAAGCCGCGCCGCGATTCGTGCTGCCGGGGCGATAGGCGCCCGCGGTCGTGGCTGCGGCTGGTTGCGCTCCCGAGTTGCCATATCCGCCCAGCGCCGACGTGCTCGCCGGAGGCGTCCAGCTGCCACTATCTGCTGCTTCGTTGTACGACGCCGGAACTCCGGCACTCGACGGGCCAGCTGTTGGCATGCTGGCCGGCGGAACATAACTCGAATTCCAGGTGTTTCCTGCCGGCGCTGTCGGAGCGGTCGCTGCGGCATACGGATTCGATTTCAGGTCGTAGGCATTGCCGAAGGCGCTGCGCGTGTCGGCAGTACGAGCAGCGGCTGCCGCCGGAGGGGCATAGGGAGATTGATAGCCGCTAGGTGCCGTCGCGCCTCCGGCCGCCGGCACTCCGTACGACGAGGCACCGTGCTGCGCGACCGCCGTGCCCGGAATGCCGGGGTGAGTCGGCGTGGCCGACATGCCGTATGGTCCCGTGACATATCCCCCCGCCGGTGCAGTCACGGAGGGAGTGGTTCCCGTACCTCCCGGGTACGATGCCAGGGAAGCGGGTGTGCCCTGGGGAATTCCCGGCGCCGTGGTCGCACTCGGAGTCGGCAACTGCGTAGCCACGGAAGGCTTCGTCGGCGGAGTGCTTGCCACCGCCGCGGAGGACGGTCGCGGACTGAACCAGCTCAACCAACCCATTGTCGAGCCTGTTCCGGTACTCTTGCACCCCGCCATGGGCAGCGCTGACAAGCAGACACATCCCACGCCCAACCAAGCTTTTCGCAAAAAGAAGACGCGCATGGCTTCCTTGCCTTTCCTCAACAAGCAGAATGAACGACTCCCGTCTCTCGCGCCAGGGGGCAAGATTCGGTTCCGGCGACCGTCGCGCAAACTGACGGTAGTGAATTTGCTTTATGTAGGAAATATTCGGATGGTACGCGAGGATCGGCTCAACCAATCCGAAAAGTTTTCCACAATTTTGGCGGAGATTCGAGGAGCGCGCGGATGGTAGAAACGAGCTCCGCTGCGGTCAATGCCAATCCCTCGCCCACCGACTCGAGAACTCGAGCCTGCTATGGGCGGGGACGACCGAATAGGTAAAGGCATAAGACCAATGCCTAAGCGGCGGTGCGCCTCGGGATTCGGAGCACTCGCCTCATTGCTCGGCGGCATAGCCAGCTTTGAGGTGCTCGCAGCTGACGACCTTTTCGACCAGATCGAGCGGCGCATAAAAGTAGTGGTTGGCCGCCTCGAAGCCAATCCGCGAGTCGCGTTGGGCCAGCTCGTACAACTGGCGAGCCAACGGGATTTCGTCATCGAGGATGCTGCGCAGCCGGGCACGCAAGTCGGGCGCATCCCGCCCAGCCATTTCATCGCGGGCTAACTCGTCGCGTGCGAGAATGAAGTGGACTTGATGGACGATGCTGGTCCAATACGTATGTGCGGCTCGGGCAAGTGCGAGATCTTCCTCCGCCGCCTGCCGTTTGTCCGGGTCGGCTTTCTCCAGCGCTGCTTCGAGGTGCTTCAGGCCCCGGGCCCACCCCGTCGCGACCTTGTGAAACTGATCGGCCAGGACCTGCGGCGAGTAGATGCCGCACCAGCGGGGCAGGTCGTCATACGGAAAGCAGGTCATTGTCGCCGTGTACCCCGTCGGCACGCGATACAACAGATTTGCGGGACCAACCTGCTGCGGTGCGGAGTACAACCCGAGTCCGTAAGGAAACTCGCGGAACGACGTGCTGAACGCGGTCCAGGCCTGACGCGCATGCGATACGGTCCGGCTGCCGTACCGTTCCGCGGCCAGGTCGTTCAAGACGCGATCCTTGTCGGCGCGCTTGCCGCCGAGAATCCGCTGCGCGATCTTCAAGTTTGGCGAGGGGTATCCGCCGAGCGACCAACTCAGCATGAGCCCATCGACGTTCTTATCCGCCAGCCGGGTGCAATGCTCGGCAACGAGGTCCATCACCGGCAGATACGGGAGCGTCGACAGCTCCCAGGTGTTGTTGAACGACACGCGGGCGGACGTTTTGAGGCCGCGCTGCTTGGCCAATTGCCAGTGCCGTGTCGCGCGCGGTCCGGGACCGACGACCGAGATCGAATACTCGCCGACGGTGCCTTTCACCCCGCCGTGCTCGAACGGTTGAGCCCATTCGCTGACGGATTGCAGCCAGACGTTGCTCGGCAGGCGGGCGATATGCTCTGGCGCGTCGCCGTGCCTCGCCCAGCCCCAGTCCCAACAGATCACCTTGGCGTTGCGATTGCCGCGATGCACGCCCGCTTGGATCGCGGCATTGACCTCCGCGATGATTTCAGCGTTCGAACGAGTCTTGCACCGCGGGCACTCGGCCTGCCGGTTGTGCGACGCGCAACTGGTGAGATTCTCCGACGCCGTGATGGTGAAAACACCCCCCAGGTCGGGTACTTCCCGGAAGACGTGGGTCAACGAATCGCTCATCCACGCGCGCACTCGCGGGTCGGATGTACACATCGTGGTGAAGTCCTGGCCAAGCCAACCTCTCACGCCGGCCATTTCCGGCCTGTTCTGGAAGAACGACTGCGGTTGGGCCCTTGGTTCGTTGATGTACAAATAGACCGAAATCCCGTATCGCCTCGCCCGCGCCACCATCCGGCGCAGGTTTTCCAGTCGCTGCTCGTGTCCCGCGCCGAACTCGGGAAAATCGGCTCCCCCTGGGGCTAACTGACGCAGTACGACGTGCATCCACACGCCGTTGACGCCCACCTCCGACAGCCTTTCAAGCAGGCCATCGGGGTAAGGGTCGGCCTTCGCGTCCAGCAGCGGATCGCCGAAGACTCCGAAGTAGGAGTAGATGAACCGCAGCCCGTCGTTCGGGGGCGGCGGGACGGCGGCGGATTCACGAACACGGCTCAAACGCTCGACGAACGTAAACCGCTCCTCGCCCGGCTGATTCAGCGCGTCCCCGAAATGACGCCGCACGACGGCCTTGATTTGGGCCGCGCGGCGCTGGGCTGCCTCGTCGGGTGGCTGAAAGCGGAGCGGTTCGCAGCGTGGTTTCGTCCCGCCCATCTTGATCAATACGACATCGTCCTCTTGCAGATGAAACGAAAACTCCGCGGGCGTCATCTCGATCAGTTCCAACAACTGCTCGACCGGCAACAGATGCCAATTCCGGCGGACAATTGTGATGTAAATCTGGCGCTGGAACTTGTCGGCGACCGGGCGATTGGGGGGCAGCCCCATCGATGCGGCGACCGCGGTAAGTTGCGCTCCCGTCGCGCCCACGACTCGCGCGAGCTTCGCCGTCGGCACGAGATGCCAGTTTCTCCAGACATAGGCGTGCAGCCGATCCGGGAAGTGCTCGAACAGGACCGCCGGCGGAGGCGGCCCGGCGGGTACGCCCTCCTCCGCTGCCCAAACTTGGGCGAACCGCGGGCAGGCGACCAGCAGCCAGACCGCGCACCAACACACCTTCCATCGAGTCTTCATTGCCCTTCACTCCCAAGTCTGGAGGCACTTTCCGTTCTCGGTCCGGCGGATCTCAAGGGTCCCATCCATTGTATCCCAACCGCGACGGTTCCCACTTCGCCAGCGCCTCGCCGAGCAACACGGACCAAGCTCCCGCAGAGACCGCCGAGATCGCGGAGCGAGGCAGGGACCACCTCCGCGCTCTCAGCGGCCTCTGCGGGAAACTCGTCACACACCGACCACCTCCGCGCTTTCAGCGGCCTCTGCGGGAAACTCGTCACACACCGACCACCTCCGCGCTCTCAGCGGCCTCTGCGGGAAACTCACTCGTGCGAGTCTGGGATGGATAGGCTAATTGCAGTGTTTTTTGCCGCTTCCATATTCTGTTTT
>JBFWYF010000455.1:0-6205 GCA_050186685.1 Pirellulaceae bacterium | reverse complement strand
TGGCAAATTCCGGTTGCGTGGAAGCTTCCGGTCATCGCTCGCGGGGACGAACCTGGCCGGGTGTTGCGATCGCCGCGAGATGAGGCATTCTGCCAGGCTGCGGCCCGTGTGCTGATCATGTTGGCGGAGCGGGACGGATTGTTGGATTGTCTGTTACGCTCCCGCCCGTGGATCCAGTGGGCGGCAGGTGGCTCGCCGACCTCTCCCCGCGGTGGCTTGCCTGGCGTGCTATTCGGTGGCTCGCCGCAGCTCCTGGCACTGTGCGACGCAGCGACCGCGATCGCGGCCGATCTACCAGGCCTACTGGGCGTTCCTGGCCCTGATCCATCCACCCCCGCGGCCGACTCGGGCACCCCCGAGAACCCCGAGAACGATCTAATTGGATTCGCCTGCGCGGCCATCGCGATCAATTACCGGCTGCCGGCCTTCGTGACACGTACCCTACAACTGCTCGACGAGCGGACGGCGCTACAGGTGGCTGCCATTGCTTCCGGGTACCGGGATTTCCTAGCGGAGATTTCCGCAGATTCTGTTGCCACAAACTGACCGAAAAGACTGGCGAAAAAGGACTACCTTCGAATGGCCAACAATGACGTACATGTCACGATGACGGCAGCCAGCGGGCAGGCCCAGCAGGCTTGGCTCTCCATAATCGGCACGTTGGAGCAGATGGAGGCCCGGTTGCGGAGCATGGGGAACACGGGCGTATCATCCGGCCGCAGAACCGCGCAGGAGATGGGCGGAATCGCGACGGCCGCCGAGAGGATTGGCAATACGCTGGCCACTTTGGTCGGTGTGGGCTCGCCACTGGCGGCCATGCTCACGACTGCCCAGCTGATCCGCGGCGAGCTCGAGAAAACCGCAGCGCTGCGCGATGACGCCAAGGACTCTTTGCTGCGTCGCAGTCAGGCGATCGCCGAATTGACTTCCAACATTGGGCTTGGCAAGACCGACTCCAGCGGGAAGCCGTTCGGGCCGACGGAAATGGAGCGGCTCATTTCGCGCGAGGCGGCGAAAGCAAGGATTCCGCAGACCGCGTACGTGGAAGCTATGCCTGCCCTGGTGTCTTCGACGGCCGGCATCCTGCCTCCTGATGTCATCGCCTCCATCCCCGGCGCCGTGGCTCGCGCCTATCCCCACCTGGGACTGAGGCCGGAGGAGCTTGGTAAAACCGCCAGGTCCGTCGGCGAGCTGATGAAGTCGCAGCAAATGCGTGGCTCGCCGATTACCCCTGAGCAAGCCATGTCCGCGTTTGCATCGACGTTTGAGTTGGCCGCGGCGGGTTCAACAGACGAACTGGAGCCGCTGCTGGGCTTTATGGCTGAACGGGCCATGACCAACAAGAAGAACCAGCTGCACGAGTCACTGGCCCAAGTAACGGCGATTCAGCAGGCCATGGTTGACCCGTCGGGCAGGAGAACCGCGACCAACGTATCACTCGGCATTGGGAGCGCGTTCGATCTGGTGTTCAAGTACGCCCCCGAACTGCGGAACGAATCCGACGAAACGATTCGAACGCGGATCCGGGATGCCACCGAGGCCACTGATCCGCGTATGCTTCGGCTGCGGAAAGAACTGCTGGGCTCCCGAGCTCCTGGTGTCACCGATGACGAAATCAAGAAGCTAGGCTTCCAGGCTGGCACGATGAAAGGCGAGCAGAGGGCGGAGGCTGCAGTGCAGGCCATGTTCGTGAAAGGAAGCTGGGTCGACCAGCAGATCGAAGCGGCCAAGCAGTCGGAAGCGAAAGTGCTGGACCCAGCCACCGTGCAGAAGAAGTTTGACATGTGGTCCGCCAATGCGTTGTCGGCCCGCAATCTTCCGATTCGGCAGGAGCTGAGCCGACAGGCCTCGCGGGAGATGGGCGCGGTGTCGATGACGGACGCAGCTACCAGCGATCAAATCTTGGACCTTACGGCAAGGTCGCTCCGCGTAAATGAAGTCGGTCTAGCGATCGACCGATGGTTCCGCGACTGGGACGTGTCGATTGCGAAGAGTTTCGGGTCTGGCAGCCCCCTGGGGACCGCCAAGCGAGCCGTTCGGCAATTCGATTTTGCGATCAAGCAAAAGAGGTCCGATCTCCAGGCGGCAAAAACGCCGGCGGAACGTTCCACACTCGAGGCGCAAATCTCCGCCCTCGAACAAGATCGCGAATCCGTCTTGGAAACGCAGCGAGTCATCGAGGCCCGAGATTCGCAAGACAAAGCGGCCGCGGCTGCCAATCAGCAGCAACAGGCTCAGCCGCTCACCAAGCAGCGGGCGCAAGAGCTGGCAGGCTGGTATCGGTCGCTGCTCGGATCGGAGGGCGTGTCGGACGAGTACGCCAGTCGGGCGATGAAGGGCGAAGTGCTGACCCCCGAATCGCTGCCAGGCTTCGTTGCGAGTCGCCGCGGGGCGTTGTCGCTCAATGAGCAGTATTCACCCGAGCAACTCCGCCAGATGACGCCCGAGCAGCGGGCCCGTGCGGCCGCGGAGATCGCCGGGGAAGGCCGAGCCATCGATCGAGCGTTGCCTGTTCTGCGGGACTCCAATTCCGGGCTGTCGCTGGAACAGAAGCTCGATCGGCTGTCAGCTGTGGTCGAGGAGCTGACGAAGACAATGGCGAAGGCACCGCAGGCCATCGGTGAGGCGGTATCAAAGACTGGCCAGCTGGTTCCCCCCATGAACCCGGTTGCACCAGGTGCAGCCGCTCTGTCAGGACAGCGGGGGCGACTGGGCGAGGTGGCCTTATATTAGAAGGGCATTAGATGGATTCTCCGTTGGGCAGAAAGGATGATTCGATCGACAGCACCTCAGCCGGCAGCAACCAGGCCGGACCACCGCAGGCCGGCCGTCCGCGTGGCAAGCCAGCTCACAGCAAGCCAGCCGCCAGCCAGGACGAACCGGTCGACCCTACCCCCGCGGAGATCCGGGCCAGCTGCGAGAAGTTCCAAGCTACTTGGAGTGAGAAAGAGCGACGGAAGCGCGTCGTGGTGGTCCCCAAGCGGCCACGCTCCAGAAAGTTCGACATCGAAAAGTTTCGAGAGCAAATCAGCCGATCGCAGCTCACAGTTGGATCATCGCCAACAAAAGAGGCTCACAAATTCAACCTGGATGATCGGGTATTCTTCTTCGATCACACGCAGCGGCATCGCGGGTGGATTGCCCAACTCCTGCCACCCGCCACCGGATCTGGCGAGCCGCGGTACCTCGTGAAGGGAAACTTCGCGACGGTCAAGTCGGACTACACCACGTTCGAGATCGAACTGTCCGAAAGCCGGCTGCAACCCCTGCAAGGCGAGCTGCCGGACAAGCAAATCTTGCCCGAGAAAAAGCCGTTGGCCGAACGGAGGCCGTGGGGCTGTTGGTAGTGTCGCAAAGTCACAATGAGGTTGCGCCATGCAAATCCGAATCGTCCAAACAACAGACTTCTGGCAAGTTGGCCAGGTGCTTGACGTCGGCCGGCAAATCCAGCACGCGGACGCCCTGGGGCTCCTGCGGGCCCTCGATGCTGTGATTGTCGTGCGGCGAGCGCCTTACCGCGGGGCGAGCTCGCCGGCTGCCAGTGGCGGATCTGGCTCCGCGACGTCTGGAGGTGCCCGCCCCTGGAGTGGCTCGCGAAGTGGCGGGGCTGAAGTCAGGTCCTGCATAAGCCACGGGGGGCGGCCGGCAGGATCGGCTGCAGCTCGCCATACTCGCCCAGGGACGGACGGATCCCGTGGAACTATCCGATCCCACGCGATCCGATGAACAACAAGTTGCGACGCTACTTTTTTCGTGGAAGTTTGCCATCCGTCGCGCCACGATCGATCGCCATGCCGTTGTTCGGTATCCCGGATTCCATCCCGGCAGCTGATGACGTAGCGAACATGCAGGAATCATCGGAGAAAGCTGTTGACACCGAACCGAAAAACTCACAGAATGCCCGTCCCTAAATGTTAAGAGATGTTTGTCATGCTTCAGTTGACAGGCCATAGGCTAGGTAGCTTGTGTGCGTACCCAAGCGACGATCCGCGCAGGCGGGGAGCAAGGGCGCCAGGGGCCTTAACACCCCAGGAACGAGTTACCTGGCCTATGGCGTTTCTTGACAGTGCCGCTCTTGGCACTGGCGGAGGCCCATTCTATGGCGCGCAATTCCCGGTCCCAGTCGTCCCCGCGAGATAAAGTGTTCCGGCCCACCGTTGAGTCAATCCGACTCAAGCTGACCAAAAAGCCTTACGGCAAGGTTGGCATGGAGCTCAAATTCGAAAGCGAATTTACTCCGGACCCAGCGACGATCGTCACCCCTGAATACCTGATCAAGTTTTTCAAGTGGGTGGAACTCTGGACAGATGCAGTCGCCTGTCCGCAATTAGCAAAGCAGTTCGTCGCAGAATTGAATGATGACGCGGTTTCGCGACCTGACTGTTCGCGTTCCGCGCTGTGTGAGAGTTACACCAACATGGTAGGGCCTGTTCGAGGAGATAAGAAATGCACTGTTTATCGAGGAGCCTAAAAAATGAGGGTCTTCCGCAGTGTTTGTGGGTAGGGATGTATAGTTCGTAAGGCGTTGGGGGAGCCCTCGCTTGGGCTCAGCAAAAGGGGTCGCCCCTTCCGTCTCGCCGTCGTTCGGCCCTGTTTGGGTGAAGGGCCGAAGCGACGGCGAGGCGAAAGGGGCTCGGCGGTCCTTTGATGGATAGACTGTGGTTCGGCAGAACGAATGTCGGTGCCAGGGGAGAAGGGAGCCGCCTTCGTCTGTCGGTCTGAGGTGGGCAAGTGACGGCTTTTGGACGGGATACACCTCCGCATCGCCATCTGGTACGAATTGGGTTGCTTGACGACCTAATCCTCCCAGAGGCGAGCGGAGATGCAACTTCAGACTATCCTCAATCGTGTCGAGCGGCACAAGTCGTTCGTGTACAAACAGGTGCGATTTGACGAGGAAGCACGTTACTTGACCTTGCGGGTGGAGATTGAACCGCGGGCCAACGGACGTCCGATTTGCTCCGGCTGTCGGCAACCGCGACCTGGTTACGATCGGCTGCCAGCCCGAAGCTTTGACTTTGTCCCGCTGTGGGGAATCCGGGTGCTGTTTATCTACGCCATGCGGCGGGTGAGTTGTGAGGACTGCGGCGTGGTCACCGAGGCGGTACCGTGGGGAGACGGCAATTGCCGTCAAACGACGTCGTATCGCTGGTTCCTGTCGCGTTGGGCTCGTCGCCTGTCGTGGGAGGAAGTGGCGAACATTTTCGGCACGAGTTGGGACACGGTTTATCGTGCCGTGCAGTACGCCGTCCAGTGGGGGTTTGTGCATCGTGACGAACGTGGGGTCACGGCCATCGGGATTGACGAAATCGCGTGGCAGAAGGGGCACAAGTACTTGACCCTGGTGTACCAAATCGACCAGGGGATGAAACGGCTGTTGTGGGTGGGGACGGAACGGACGGAGAAGACACTGCACCAGTTTTTCGACGCGTTGGGGTACTGGATCATTCCCAGCTTGAAATTTGTGTGCAGCGACATGTGGCAGCCGTACGTGGTGACCATTCGCGAACGAGCAGGGGAGGCGGTGCACGTGCTGGATCGGTACCACATCATGGCCAAGATGAACCGAGCCATCGACGAAGTTCGGGCTGCCGAAGCGAAGCAACTGCAACGGGATGGTTACGAACCGATTCTGAAGCACTCGCGGTGGTGCCTGCTGAAGCGGCCCGAGAACATGACGGCCAAACAGACCGTCAAAATGTCCGAGTTGCTCAAGTACAACTTGAAATCGGTCCGAGCGTATCTGCACCGGGAGGACTTTCAACGGTTTTGGGAGTATCGGTCACCGGAGTGGGCCCGGAAGTTTTTACGCGAATGGTGCAAGCGGACTATGCGCTCGAAACTGGAACCCATGAAAAAGATCGCCCGCAGCCTGCGGGAGCACGAAGAACTCTTGCTCAACTGGTTCCGCGCCAAGGGCGACATCTCTGCTGGAATCGTGGAAGGATTCAACAACAAAGCGAAATTGACCATGAGAAAATCATACGGCTTTCGCAGCGCAGACGTCATCAAAACAGCCCTGTATCACAATCTTGGCGCGCTACCCGAGCCGAAAGTCACCCACAATTTCTGCTGAGGAGGCTGAATTTCTGGGACGTCGCGAATCCGGCGCTTAACCGTCCCGCCGTCGCGTTCGGCAGCTATGCCACGGACCTGACCGGGGAGCCCGATGGGAACGCGGAGAAAGACGTATTTGTCCGCGATC
>JBFWYF010000454.1:0-6220 GCA_050186685.1 Pirellulaceae bacterium | reverse complement strand
TCATCGGTCCGACCAGCCAGGCCCCCCGGGTGGACGAGGGCCGCCGAGATGCGATCTACGAACTCGAGCGGGCTCTGGAACAGCTCGACCATTTGTCCGGCCAAGGGCCCGTCGCTCCGTGGCTCGTGGATCGCCTGTTTCGCAATCTGCTGGTCGACGTCAGCGGCAACACGCATCGCGCCGAATTCTGCATCGACAAACTGTATTCTCCGGATTCCAGCTCGGGACGGTTGGGACTGGTCGAGTTCCGCGCCTTCGAAATGCCGCCTCATGCGCGGATGAGCCTGACGCAACAACTCCTGTTGCGAGCGCTGGTCGCGGCGTTCTGGGAGCGGCCTTATCGCCGGCGACTCGTGCGGTGGAACACCACGCTGCACGACCGGTACCTGCTCCCGTACTTCGTGCAGCAGGATTTTGAAGATGTGCTGGCGGAACTGGCCGCCGCGGGCACGGTCCTGGACGCCGTCTGGTTCGCTCCTCACTTCGAGTTTCGCTTTCCGCGGATTGGTGTGTTCGAACAACGGAGTGTGGAAGTCGAATTGCGCCAGGCGATCGAGCCCTGGTACGTGCTGGGCGAAGAACCTGGCTCCGGCGGCACGGCCCGCTTTGTCGATTCGTCCGTCGAACGGCTGCAGGTTCGGGTGCGCGGGTTGACGGATCCTCGACACGTGGTGACCTGCAATCGCCGGCCCGTGCCGCTGCACCCAACCGGCCGGGAAGGGGAATACGTCGGGGCCGTGCGCTATCGAGCCTGGCAGCCGCCGAGCTGCCTGCACCCTACCATTCCCGTCCATACGCCGCTGGTATTTGACCTGGTCGATCGCTGGCTGGGACGCAGCGTGGGCGGCTGTACGTATCATGTCGCTCATCCAGGCGGGCGCAATTACACGACGTTTCCGGTGAACGCGTACGAAGCGGAGAGCCGCCGCGCCGCCCGCTATTTTGCCTTCGGCCACACGGGCGGCGAGGTAAACGTCGCCGACGAGCCCCTCGACCACGAGTACCCGCTGACGCTCGACTTGCGACGGTCGCCGGCCGCTCGGTTGCCTTGAGTACCTTCATGAATCTGCTGGCCGATTATCATCCGCTTCCTGATGTCTGGGACGAACTGCTCGCAGGGCCCGGTGAATTGCGAGCCAAGTGGGAGCCCATCATTGGTGCTTTTCAGTCATTGGGCGCCCAGGAGCTGGGCCGGCGTACGGATCATGCCGAATCGCTGATCCGCGAAAACGGCATGACGTACAACGTGTACGGCGATCCGGACAATCCCGTTCGTCCGTGGTCACTGGATCCCATTCCGCTGGCTTTGGAAAGCACCGAATGGCAAGGGATCGCGGCCGGAATCATCCAGCGGGCGCAGCTGTTCAATTTGATTCTGGCCGATGCGTATGGCCCCCAGCAGCTTCTGCAGAGCGGCGATATTCCATCGGAACTGATCTTCTCGCAGCCGGGTTTCGCCCATGCATTCCACGATACGCGTCCGCACGGCGGTCGCTGGCTTCATCTGCACGCCATTGACCTGGCCCGGGGCCCCGATGGTCGGTGGTACGTCATCGCGGACCGCACGGATGCCCCGTCGGGGGTAGGTTACGCGCTCGAGAACCGGATCGTCATCTCGCGTTTGTTCGCGGACATTCTACACGACTGCCGGGTCGAGCGGCTGGCGACGTTCTTCATGGCCTTGCGGGAAACCCTGCGCGAGCTGGCACCCGCCCACCGCGAGAATCCCCGGATTGTGCTGTTGGGGCGAGGTCCCGCGAGCCCCAGCCACTTCGAGGATGCGTACCTGGCCCGCTATCTGGGCTACACGCTGGTGGAGTCGGGCGACCTGGCCGTCCGGAACGACCGGGTACTCCTGAAGACGTTGGGCGGACTGTTACCGGTCGACGTGATCCTCCGGCGCGTGAGCGATCTGGAAAGCGATCCGCTGGAGTTGTACAGCCGTTCTGTCGTCGGCATCCCGGGGCTGATTCAGGCGGTCCGTGCCGGTCAGGTCGCGGTGGCCAACGCCCTGGGGTGTTCGTTGATGGAATCGCCGGCCTGGGTTCCCTTTCTGCCGGCGTTGTGCGAGCGGCTGCTGGGCGAGACGCTGAAACTCCCATCGGTGCCGACGTGGTGGTGCGGTCAGCCCGCGGGGCGCGAGTACGTGGCGGCCCACCAGCACGAACTCTGGCTGCAGCCGTCCTACCGCACGTTGGCCCGGCGCGAATGGTCGCCCGCGATTGCCCGGCAATCGCTCGAGGCCTGGCCGCCCGATGTGGTGGGCCAGCAGCGCATCACACGCTCCAGTGTTCCCGTCTGGCGGCGTTCGCACGTCGAGGCCGCTCACGTGGCGATCCGCGCGTTTGTCGTGGCGGACGGCGATTCCTATACAGTCCTGCCAGGCGGGCTCACCCGCGTCGCCGCCAGCTCACGCGAACTCGACTTGTCCGGGATGGCGGGCGAAGGGAGCAAGGACCTGTGGGTCCTGTCGTGCGAGCCTGTCCGCTCCGTCACGTTGCTGGAGCCGCCCGGCAAGCCGATCGAGCTGCGCCGCAGCGGAGCGGAGCTGCCCAGCCGTGTCGCCGACAACCTGTTTTGGCTGGGCCGTCAGGCCGAGCGTGCCGAACAGGCGGCCCGGCTGCTGCGACCGATCCTCGTGCGTCTGACCAGCGAATCCGAAGTCGGCGACTCGCCCGGTGCCCGCGTCCTGCTCCGGGCACTCGCGGCACAAGGGCAGATCGAACCCGGTTTCGTCGTCGAGGGGATTCGCGAGCAGATGCCCACGATCGAAAAGGCCTTGCCGGCCAGCGTGCTCGACGCCAATCAGACGGGCAACCTCCGTTCGACCATTGTGGCCGTCCAGCGAAACGCATCGCTTGTTCGCGACCGGTTGTCGCTCGACAGCTGGCGCATCTTGAACTCCCTGGAACACGAAGTCGCTCAGCTCGCACGCCGCAAACGCGTCGATTTGAGCGATCTGCTCGACTGGCTGAACCACGTGATCATCGATCTGTCGGCATTTGCCGGGCAGGTGAACGAGAGCATGACGCGAGCGCAAGGCTGGCGTTTTCTGGAAATTGGCCGTCGCATCGAACGGGCTTTGTGCACGATCGACCTCATTCGCAGCACGCTGGTGCAGAGTTCGCCCCAGGAACCCGCCGTGCTGGAAGCGGTCTTGGAAGTGATCGACAGCGTCATGACGTATCGGACGCGCTACCTGGCCAACCTGCAGTCGCTGGCAGTCCTGGACCTGGCCCTCACGGACGAATCCAACCCTCGCTCGCTCGTTTACCAGCTGGTGGCGTTGTCCAGCCATGTGGACCAGTTGCCGCGCGAAACGGCCCAGGCGCTGCGCGATGCGGATCAGCGAGGCGTCCTCGCCATGCTGTCCACAGTGAGGCTGGCCGAACTCGAGGCGCTGGTGGCCGTGGACCGGGACGGGCGGCGAGTGCGGCTGGACCGCCTGCTGCAGAAGCTGGCCGAGCAGTTGCCACGCCTGTCCGAGACGATCAGCCACCGGTATCTGATCCATGCCGGAGTGCCGCGGCAGCTGACCGAAAGTTGAACGTGCGGCGGACAGGGAGGAGCGCGCGTGAAGTATAAAGTGACGCACACTACCACTTACGAGTACACCGCGATGGTATCGGTGTCTCAAAACATCGCGCGACTTACGCCCCGACCCACGCCGCTGCAGACGTGTTCGTATCACCGCCTGCAGGTGACCCCGCCGCCTCAACAGACTGGCAAGCGTACGGACTATTTCGGTAACTCCGTCGCTACGTTCACGATCCTGCAGGCCCATCGGCGAATGGCCGTCACGGCGGTGAGCAAAGTAGCGGTGGTGGGGCGTCCGCCGAGCGGTTACGAGGCGTCGTTGCCGTGGGATCGAGTCCGCGACTCGTTGGCGGTGGACCATACCCGCGCGGGGCTCGACGCGCATCAGTTCTGTTTTCCGTCGCCGCACGTGCCCGCCTCGGCCGCATTAGGGGAGTACGCTCGCGCCAGTTTTCCGCCCGGTCGACCGCTGGTCGAAGCCATCCTTGACCTGACGATGCGCATCCATAGCGATTTCAAGTACGACCCGGCGGCTACGACGGTCAGTACGCCGATCGACGAGGTTTTTCAGCGGCGGCGGGGAGTCTGCCAGGATCTGGCCCACGTCCAGATCGGGTGCCTCCGCGCTCTGGGGCTGGCAGCCCGCTACGTCAGCGGTTACCTGCGCACGTACCCGCCGCCGGGCAAGCCCCGACTCGTCGGGGCCGACGCGTCCCACGCCTGGATCGCCGTCTACGGCGGTGGGCTCGGATGGATCGACATCGATCCCACCAACAACTCGCTGCCCGGCGACGAACACATCACCATTGCCTGGGGCCGCGACTACAGCGACGTATGCCCCATCAGCGGGATGTTTACGGGGGGAGGCCAGCATTCCATGGTCGTTTCGGTCGACGTGGAGCCGCTGAACGAAAGCCAGTACCTCAAGTGACCCGGACTGCCCTTGAATGCCGGGGAACATTGTCCGATGATAGGCACCCGCACACGTCTGGCAGGTGGGAAGTCACCGGCCGGACAGTCGGCTGCGGTGAATGCCGTCCGGGTGGGAGGCTCGCCGCAAGGCGAGGCCGATTCGCTGGTGCTGATGCGGCACACTGCCGCCAGTACGGAAAGAGCTATGGACCCGCCGACCTCAAATGTCAATCCTCTGGTCTTCCGGGCGTATAAGCCAGGACCTTTTTTCGACGAGTTGATCGATCCGGAGGGACGGCCGCGGCCCGGGGCCGCGTTGCTTGTCGATAAGATCAACTCGCTCGAACCCGGCGAACTGAAACGCCGACAGGCCGACGCCGAACTGTCGTTGTTCCTGATGGGCATCACGTTCAGCGTCTACGGCGATGAGCAGGGCACCGAGAAAATCTTCCCCTTCGACATCGTGCCCCGCATCGTCGGCGCCGAGGAATGGGACTGGATCGAGCGTGGACTGAAGCAGCGCATCACAGCGCTGAACATGTTCATCGACGATATATATCATCGTCAGCACATCGTGCGCGAAGGAGTGTTGCCTCAAGAGATCTTCCTGAGTGCGAAAAGCTATCGTGGCGTATGCCAGGGGCTGAATCCGCCCAAAGGAGTCTGGTGCCACATCACCGGGACGGACCTCGTGCGGGACGCCAACGGCCAGATCTACGTGCTGGAAGACAACCTGCGATGTCCTTCCGGCGTGTCCTACGTGTTGCAGAACCGGCTGGTGATGAAGCGGAGCTTTCCGCAGATCTTCGAGGCCTCACGCGTGCGCCCCGTGGTCGACTACCCCAGCCGTCTGTTGCGGCTGCTGGAGGGGCTGGCTCCGGCCGGCGTGGATCAGCCCACCGTCGTCGTCCTGACGCCTGGCATTTACAACTCGGCCTATTACGAACATTCGTTTCTCGCACAGCAGATGGGCGTGGAACTGGTCGAGGGCCGGGACCTGGTCGTGCGAGACGGGTTTGTCAACATGCGCACGACGCGAGGCTTCCAGCGTGTCGACGTCATTTATCGGCGGATTGACGACGATTTCCTCGACCCGCGTGCCTTCCGCCCGGACTCCATGCTGGGTGTACCGGGGCTGATCGACGTCTACCGGACCGGGCGCGTGGCACTCGCGAACGCTCCGGGTACGGGCATCGCCGATGACAAGGTGATCTATGCCTACGTCGAAAAGATGATCCGGTTCTATCTCGCCCAGGACGCCATCATCCCGAATGTGCCGACCTACGTCTGCTTCGACGAGAAGGACCGCCGGTACGTGCTTGACAATCTCGGCAAGCTTGTGGTCAAGGCCGCGAACGAAGCGGGCGGCTACGGCATGCTTATCGGTCCGCACTCGACGGCGGAGCAGCGCGAGGAATTCCGGGAAAAAATTCTCGAAAACCCGCGCAACTACATCGCCCAACCGACCTTGTCGCTGTCCCGCGTACCCACGATCATCGGTGACCAGTTTGAGGGGCGGCATGTGGATCTGCGCCCGTACATCCTGTTCGGCGATGAAATCTACGTGCTGCCCGGCGGGCTGACTCGCGTCGCGCTGCGCAAAGGTTCCCTGGTCGTCAATTCGTCCCAAGGCGGCGGCAGCAAGGACACATGGGTCATTGCGCCGCCCCGCTGAGGTCGCCACCCCCCACCAAGTCCAAATCTAAGGATCGACAGAAGTTCCCCGCTGTCCAGGCCTCGGGCCTGCGAGGAGAGAGAGCCATGCTCAGCC
>JBFWYF010000453.1:0-6222 GCA_050186685.1 Pirellulaceae bacterium | reverse complement strand
TGGGGCGTGTCAAGGTAGATTCAGACAAGCTGGGAATGACCAGGAGGTTGGGTGACAAAGTTGTGATCGGAACAACGGCGGAGGGGCGAGACGCTAGTGGGGGAGTTGCAGGAGACTTTGGGACCCTGTGTTCGAGATGATGGCCGAGCAAAGACGTTTTGCGAAAAACAATCTGTGCCGGGAACCGGGCCTCGAGTTTCGGTGAAGCGAGCGGCGCACTTTTGGAATCGGGGAAATCTCGATCAGCGAAGAGCGGGTGCGACGGGCGTGTGGACATGTGGGGCACGAGCTAATCGACGATTCGCGGCGACTGCCGGAAGCGTTTCAAACCAGGTCCTTGCCGGAGCAAGCAGCAGGCAATCCGGCGGACGCGAGGGTTCCGGAGATCGCGTGCGTGATGGTCGCTGGGGGTCGATATCAGCTGTTCGATCGGGCGCCCGGCGAAGCGTCCCGCGGCGAGACAAAGGGCAGCCCTACTCGTACTCGTACTCGTACTCGTACTCAGCGCAGCGGTACTCGTACTCGAATGCGGCCTCGCCGGCTGCGACCCGCATCAATCGCCCCAAGCCCCCCAAGCCTCGAGCCCCAAGCCTCGTGCCTCGCGTACGAGTACGAGTAGGAGTAGGAGTACGAGCCCAAAAAAAGGGACGGGAAATCTACGACTCGACTTGGTGCAAGTACTCGCGCCGGCGAATGCCCACCAGGGCAATTGTCAGCATGGATGCGGTGTAACCTGCCAGGCACAGCAAGTGGACTTCCGGCGGTTGCTCTCCCAATAGCCGCTCGAATTCCGCCGAGGGGGGACCGGATTCCATCCACGACCAAAGCAAATTCAGCAGACGATGCTGGACTGTCAGCTGATTGACGACGGCGGGAAGTAGTGACAAGACTCCCTCGAAGAGCAGCGTGAATCCGACACAGATCAGCATGGCTCGCCGAGGGAACAGGACGCCGATAGCTAGAAACAGGGCACCATAGGCGAATGTGGCCAGGACCTGCAGTGAGGCCAGGATGAGCGGAATTCGAACCGGGCTTTGCAGATCCCGCGCGATGACGATGACGGCAACCAGCAATCCGACTTGCCCCACGGACACGGACCAGGCGACGCCGCTCAGATACTTCCCAAGCAACACTGTGATCTTTCCATACGGGCGAACGCTTAAGTAAGTCCACGTATGTCGCTCGAGCTCGACCTGTACGGCCGGCGCGACCCACAGAAGCAAGGTGATCAGGGTGGTGGCCTCAGTGGACAGTAGATACAGCGCCATTACCCAGATGTCGTCGTTCCAGTTACCATTCTGCAAGCGTACCAGCAGCATGATCAGCCCGGGAAACAGCGCCACCAGCGTCATGGCGGAGACGCGCACGGGCGATAATGTCCGAGAAAACTCGAACCAAAAGGCGGTTGCCACGCGGCGATAGTGCCCGCGGATGAGATCTTCCCAGCTGGGCGGGTACGCGGCGCCTCGCCCCGGAGCGTCGTGCGCGTCGAGGTCGGTCATCGCTCGGCTCCTCGGTAGTTCCGCATCAGCGTGTCGAACAGCGACTGCAGCGACACATCGCCGCAATCGAGCTCCTCGATCAAGTCGCCTGTTTGAGCGACCCAGCCAGGCAAGGCGCGCCAGATCTGTTCGGGTTGCGACGAAACCACGACCAGCAGCCCGTCAGGTTCCAGCCGGATCTGAGACGTCGCTTCGCAGCGCCACAGCTGAGCGGCCAAAGCCCGGGGCTGCCGGCAGCGGATCCTCAAGGTCTGAGCGGTACTGGGAAGCAACGCCCGCAGTTCGGCCTGAGTGCCGGTGGCGAGCAGCCGGCCGCCGGAAATAAACAGGAATGTATCGCTGATCGCTTCGACTTCGGACAGAATGTGGCTGGACAGCAGCAGGCTCCTGCCCCGCCGCATCCAGGCCCGCAAAAACTCCGTAACGTCATGCCTGCCGATCGGATCAAGGCCATTGAAGGGCTCGTCCAGAATCAGAAGCTCGGGATCGTGAGCGATCGCCTGAGCCATCTTCGTTCGCTGACGCATGCCCCGCGAGTAGGTACCGATGGTCTGATGCATGAAGTCCGACATGGCCAGTTGCCGCAGCGCTGCGACCGCTCGTTCGCCCGCTTCCGGCGGATCATAGCCGTGCAACACCAGCAGATGCCTTACCCAGGCCCAGCCACTGACGTTCGTATACATGGCCTCGTCACCAGGGCAGACACCCAGGCGGCGGAGGACACGGGCATTGTTACGCGGATCTTCGCCGAAAACGCGGACGGTTCCCATCGTAGGATGCAGCTGTCCGGTCAGCAGGTTGAGCATCGTGGTCTTGCCCGCACCATTAGGACCGAGCAGCCCGTAGGCGCCTGGCGCGAGCGACACCGAAATGTCGTTAATCCCGATTACCGTGCCATAAACCCTTGTTGCCTGCGACAGTTCGATCATGGGCCGTCGATTCCGTACCGACCTTTTCCAGCTAGGGAGTTGAATCCTGGCGCCCGTCAACTGCGGAGCGGCGTGGTCACCCGACGGAGCAATACCACCAGGCACGTAAGAGTCAGCATCGTAACCAGGGCAATGGCCGACGCCACTGTGGTGATGTCGGCTTCCAAACCGAAGACCCACACTTGAATCCGGCCCAAGCAATGATACAGAGAGACCAGAGACCAGGCAGTGTGCACCGGCCGAGTCTCGGGCATCGGCAGGCCAGCATCCCGTTGCAGCTCCTGGTTGAGTAACACCAGGCAGGTGTAGGCCAGCCAGCCCATCGTCCATACGGCGAACCAGGCGGCGCTCGCATACCGGCTCTCGACCGTCAGCGCGGAAAAGCACAACGCCATGGCGGTGGTGGGCACGATCAGCCAGATCGAAGCCGCCAGAATGCGCAGCGGCAGGTCCCAGGTATCCCGGACGACGCTCAAATCGGGCGCGAGACTGACACCCAGTACATACAATCCGAGCGCCGGCACGGCAGTGATCATGAACAGGTAAAACCACACCACCAGGGACTTTCCCAGTACATATTCCGCGGCGCCCAAGGGGCGCGAGAAGTACAGCAGATAGGCACGGGACCGCAGGTCTTGCGAGATCAGCGGGGGCGCAATGAATCCCACCAGCATGACCATCAGCACACCTTGCGGGTAGCGGAACAGGGTGAGCAGCAGCAGCGCCCACACGGCCCGTCGCGGTATGTCCCCGGACTGCACCGCGGGATCCAGCAGGTAGTCGGACTCCGGCAATCGGTGCAACAGCCAGAGTGCGGCCGCCTGCGTTCCGCGATCCTTGGTGAACTGCTCATAAGCAAACAGCGCCGTGCCCAGGTACAGCGACGGCAACCAGGCGACGAATAACATCCGCCGCAGCCACTGGCTTTTCCAGGCGAGGCGCACACCCGTTTCGGCCAGCACATACCAGCGCGACGCGGTCCGGGTCGGAGCCTGGGACCACGGCCGATAGCCGACATCATGAATTGGCACGACCGGCCTCCTCGATTGCGTCGCGGAAAGTCTGCTCCAACGGCGTTCGGACCGGTGTGATCACTGTCAACGCAGTGCCGGCGCGGTCCGCGCACTGCCACACCAGCGAGGCGCCCTCAGCCGGCAAGCCAGATATCTGAAGTCGTCCCTCGCCATCCTCTTGGACCGTAAGCCCAGCGTGGCGTGCTTCGGCCGTGAAGCGGGCAGGAGAATCCAGGACGCGTACCTCCACTGAGCTCGTCGTCCGGTAAATCAATCGGGCCATCGCATCGGCCAGCTGAACCCGTCCGCGCGCCATGATGACGACGTGATCGCAGGTAGCTTGCACATCGGGCAGGATGTGGGTCGACAGAACAACCGTCTTTCCTGCCTGCGATGCCATGTGGCGGATGCGCCCCAGCATGGCCACCCGCTCCTCCGGATCGAGCCCCGTCGTCGGTTCATCCAGGATCAGCAATGGCGGGTCATGCACGATCGCCTGGGCGAACTTCAACTTCTGGCGCATACCCGTCGAATACGTTGCCACATCCCGATAGCGCTCCTGCCGAAGACCGCAGTAGTCCAGCATCTCGTGGCTGCGCCGCAAGGACTCCACGGCGGGATAGCCGGCGAGCCGGGCCATGTACTGCACCATTTCGATGCCAGTCAAACCACCCACGTAGCAGTCGTCCTCGGGCAGGTAGCCGACGCGCGAACGGACGTGACGGGCATAGCCGGGCAGCCGAAATCCGAGGACCTCGGCTTCGCCCGATGTGGCCCGGACCAGTCCAAGCAGCACCTTGATCAGCGTCGTCTTGCCCGCTCCGTTCGGGCCGAGCAATCCTGTGACTCCGGCGCCGATTTCCAGCGTCACACCCGCCAGCGCACGGGACGCCCCAAACTGCTTGGTCACGTTCTTCAGGCGGATCTGCGGCGACATCAGAACAGTTCGGCGATCGGTTCCCCTTCGTCCAGCACCAATCTCGGCCGATCCTGAAAATCGTACAGGACGCGGTGATGATCGACCCCGAGTGCGGCATACAAAGTGGCCGCAATGTCGGCCGGTGAATAACGGTGGCCGAGAGGCCGAGCCGCGTGGTCGTCCGTTTCGCCGATCACTTGACCTACTCGAGTGCCGCCCCCGGTAAAGAACAGCGAACCGGCACGCCCCCAATGGTCCCGCCCGCCGTTCGCATTGATCCGGGGCGTCCGTCCAAATTCCGTCACGAAAACGACCAGGGTCGAATCCAGTCGCCCTCGCTCGTCCAAGTCCCGGATCAGTGCGGCAAACGCCCGGTCCATCCCAGCCAGGTGGTAACCCCGTTTCACCATCTGCTGGATCGGCGGGTGGTTCTGCACCGCCGCATTGTGGTTGTCCCAGACGTTGCCATAGTCGGGGTCGTATCCGTAATCGACCATCACGAACCGCGCACCGGCCTCGACCAAACGGCGCGCCATCAGGCAGCGGCCACCGATCTTAGTCCGGCCATATCGTTCCCGGACTTCGTCGCTCTCCTGGCTCAGCTCAAACGCCTGCCGGATCGCTGGCCGCGACAACAATCTCAGAGCGTTATCGAATTGGCCATCGACTCCCGCAAGCGCATCCAGCTTTTCGAGCCGAGCGAGCGCACGGTCAAACTGCTGCCGGAGTGCCACGCGCCGATCCAGCCGGGCCAGCGGGACCTCGTCTGGCAGCGCCAGCGATCGCGGCACCAGATCTTCTTCAGCCAACGCCGGCGGGTCGTACAGCTTCTCGCCCACGGCAAAATCCGGCTGTTCCGGCAGCCCTCCCAGCGCGTAAGGAACATACTGGCTGCCCAGCCATCCGCCCACAAACAGATTGTGCGGCGGCGGGCCCGGTCGCGTGATGCCAGGCACCGCAATGTAGCCGGGCAGCCCGGCTCGCGGCCCCTGCAGGTGCGCCACGATCGATCCAATATTCGGTTCCGTAAACAGCCGCGTCGCATCCACCTTCCTGCCCGACAACGTGAAGACCTGGCTCAACAAGTGATCGTCGCTGTCATGGGAATAGTTACGGACGACGGCCAGCTTATCCGCGATCTGCGCGAGGTGCGGCAGCGTTTCGCAAAAGCGGACTCCCGGCATGTTCGTCGCGATGTCCTCGAGAATCCCCCGCACTTCCACCGGAGCGCGCGGCTTGGGGTCAAACGAATCGATGTGCGTTACGCCACCGGCCATCCACAGAAAAACAACCGATTCCGCCTTGGCCTTGCCCACCGCGGCTCCCCGCGCCAAGGCCGCCGGGACAGCCGCCGCCGCCAGGCTCAACGAGCCTACGCGTAACAGATCGCGCCGATGGATCAAACCTTCGGTCAATGAGCCCGCACGTCGCGACATCATAGAAATCACTCCTGCAGGGGGACTGGGCCGCACGATCGAATCGCAACATTATCAGTCGCGCCCTCCCCACTTACAACCCGAGAATGGCCGCGATCCGCCAACCGAGCACCAACGGAGGCCGTGCGGGACTGACCGGTCTGCGACCGCCACGCCTTACCGTTCTGGAATGCGACGCACCGGGTCCGCCAACTGAAACGCGTTTTCCGCCGGTTCCGTCCCTTGCTCGTAGCGATCGGTGTTCCCGGTCGGGGGCAAAGACATCGGATAGCAGACACCGGGGTGCAAACGCCCGAGCGGTCCAATCGACCCGTACCGCTCCTCATAAAAGGCGATGCCGTGCGTCTCCAGGATCGTCCCCGTGCGCCGTTCGAGGTTGGCCAGTTCCGAGTTGTACTGCAGCAATGTCTGCGCCTGGGCACT
>JBFWYF010000452.1:0-6235 GCA_050186685.1 Pirellulaceae bacterium | reverse complement strand
CCCTCTCTGCTGGCCATGATCGATGACCCCGCAACGCGAACTCGAAGTGCCATAAGGATCGCGGCGGGGCACAGACTGGCGTGCTAGCTGGCGTCGTCGTTGTGTTCCACGGCCACCCAGACGACAGTGGCAATTAATCCGCCAAGGATGATAGCGGCGCCGCCGTATTGATTGATGAAGCCGCCGTTACCCAGCTGGGCGCGCACGGCTTCGTTGTCAGGAACCAGCAAAATGCCCTGCACGGCGGAGGGCGGGGCCGTCCGCGGGGCCCAAGCACGCACGACACCAGTGGAGCCGGCCGTCGAGACGAGGTAAACCCCGCCCTTGATACCGGAGACAGAAAAGGCACCCTGTTGATCGGTCGTGGTACGGGCCACGACTTCCTGGCCGCGCAGGATTTTGACTTCCGACCCGGCTTGAGCCGTGCCACTGACATTCAGGACCTGACCCTGCAGGACGCCGCCTTCGGCCAGCGAAACATCGACGATCCGCGGAGCAGCCGTCTGCGCCGGCGCCGCACCGCGGATCTCGCTGCCTACCGCCATGGTATGGGGCAGCAACAGCCCGACTGTCGCCACGGCTGCACATAGATTTTGCGTGATCCTGACCAGCTTCATGATATCCATCCCTTTGCTTTGGTCGCGGTGATCGAGTCGAGCCTTAGCCCACTTTCGCTGCTATCGGCACGCTTCTCCAGCACGCTGCAATATCACCGCGCTCTGTGCGATATTCACCGGAATCGTTAATCTTGGGCCATGGAAAGGAACTCGGTGTTCGAGCAGATCCAGGCGTCGCTAGCGACCGTGATGGCGGGCGCCACCGAGCTGATCGAGCAGATCATCATCACGATCGTGTGCGGGAGCCATGCCCAGCTGGAGGGTGCGCCAGGCGTCGCGAAGTGGCTCGCGGTGCAATCGATTGGTTGCGGACTGGGGTTGACAGTCGGCAAGCTGCGCGGCTCGCCCGATCTGTTGGCGGAGGATTTGGTACCGGAGCAACCTCCGGCCGTTGCGACGCGGTCGGAGGGGCTGCAGCCGGTTCCGGAGTCTCGCGAAGGCGGTGCGTCCGCCGCGTCATCCGGCAGTGTGTCGCGGACTGGGGTGGCGAGCCCTTTGTTCCGGAATCTCGTGCTGGTCGACGGCGGCGAGTGGCTGGCGCCCAAGGTACATAACCTGCTTCAGCAAGCAATGCAGGAACGTGAAGTTCTCGTGCGTGGTCAGCTTCACCCACTTCCAAATCCATTTAGCCTTTTCGCGGCTCGCTATCCGCGCGACGACGAAGCCGTGCCGCCGACGGAATCGTTGATGACGTGGCACGACGACCGATTTCTGTTTCGAATCGCCATTCCCTTTCCGGCGTACCACGATGAATACGCGCTCGGGCACATGGTTTCCTCACCCGCGCCGGCGGCGCGAGCGGCCATGGCCGATCCGGCCCAGGTGCTCGCCTGGCAGGAGCAGGTACGTGCCCTGTCCGCAGCCCCGCCGGTCATCCACTACGCGGTTCGGCTGGTGCGAGCCACCCGCGTGCATGAGGGGGAGAATCCCGACTTCATTTACGAATGGGTGCAGCGGGGTGCCGGTCCGCGCGCCGTCGAGAGCTTGATCACGGCGGCCAAGGGGCGAGCGCTGATTTATGGACGGAAGGAAACCGTGTTGGCCGATGTGCGCAGCGTGGCCTACGCAGCCCTGCGGCACCGAATCGTCTTGAACCAGAACGCCCGCAGCAACGGGATCACCGTGGAGCGTGTCATTCGCAAACTGCTGGAGGATACGCCGCCGCGTGTCCAGGGCGACGATCAACCGCCGAGACGTGGCGAGGCCCTGACGTTTCACGACTGGATTCCGCTGGACGACGAAACCGCTTAATTCGGCGGTTTGTTCAGCCGTTCCCGTCTTTCTCGCCACGCAGTCCGAGGCGTGTCAACCAGCGGCCTCGGGTCGCCGACTTGCCATCGGACGACATCCCGTCCCCTTCGCCGCCCGCCTTGGACTGCAACAGGCGCAGTTTCTCTTCGAGTTGCAGGCGTTCACGGGCGATCTTGGCGCGTTCGATCGAAACTTCGACTTCGGCCTGGCGCAATTTCTCTTCCCATTCCCCTTGCAGTTGACTGAGCCGTTCACGTTCGGTGCGCACGACGGCATCGGCGTCCAGCACTTCGGCCACGGCCGCGCGGGTATCGACGGGCGCCGGCGGCACTTCTACGGGACGGGCAGCCAGCTGTTGCCGGAGTTCTTCGATCTGGCGATCTTTCTCGGCGACGATGCGATCGGTTGTACGAATCACTTCTTCACAGCGAAGCTTTTCCTTGGCTTCTGCGGGCTGCGCCGTATCGAAGTTCGACTCGAGTTGTTCCAATAGCCGCCGCTTCTGTGTCTCCCAGTCGAACTGGTTTCCGGCCGCCGCGGCCGGGGCGGCGACGGTCGGCCCGCGACGTGCCTGTTCGCTCAGCTGCTCGTTACTGGCCCTCAGGTCGCGGATCTCCTGCATCGCCAATTCCAGGCGGCGGTGCAGGCGTTCCGTCTCTTCCGCGTCCCCTGGTGTCGAAGGGACTTCGCCGGCCAGTCTCTGTTCGGCTTCCTCCAGGCGTACGCGTAAGCTGCGACGTTCTTCTTCCAATTCGCCGAGCAGTTCCCGGGCTTCGTCAAGCGCCTGGTCCGATTCGAGCTTGACCTGCTGGAGCCGTCGGATTTCCCGTTCCATCAGCTCGACGCGGTCGTACAACTCCTGTTCGGAGTTGTTGATTTCCCGCGGAGCCAATTCAAGGCGTTCCACCGCACTGGCGAACTGGAGCTCAAGTCGGGCCTCCAGTTCCTTTAACCGCTCATCTTGCTCGCGCAACAGCGCACGTGACCGGTCGCGCAGCGAGTGGATCGCCGACGCGAGCGTCAACATGGGAGCCTCCGTTTGCGCCAATCCGCTTGCCGCTGTATCCATTCGCGATGGGGTTCTTGTCCGAGGTGCCTGGAACGGGCGGACCGGTGCGTACGGACACTCCTCAGGCGGCGAGCCTGGGACCGCACACACGGGTTGCCACGTCGTCGCTCCGCGACCGCGCGCGAAAAGACGATTTTCCTACATTCGTATAGGTCGCAGCTCGCTCCGGGTCAAACGCAGCGCGCAGGTTCTACCGGATTTACCGCCTTTTCCACACGTTCGGGGCACTCAGGACTTCTTTTTGGCTGCCGACTTCTTCGCGACTGGCTGCTTGGCGACAGGCTGCTTTGCTGGAGCTGGTTTTGCGGCCGGCTGCTTCGCGGTCGCCTTCTTAGCGCCTGCTTTCGCGGGTGGTGTGCCTGGGGCATTCGCGGTCTTGCCACCAAACGCCGCGTCCCAATTCGCGGTGAACTTCTTGCTCGGGGCGGATCGCACGATCGGTCCGGACATAGCTACGAGGCTCCATCGAGTTAACAGATTGCCAAGCGGTCAATTCTAGAACGCCGAACGCACCTCACAAGCCCTATCCGGCGTGCGTGCGCACGTACGCCTCGAAGGGGCGCTTTGCCGCGATGTACGCTTCGTGAGCCTGCACGTATGTGCTCCGCACGAGTTCGTCAATGTCATCCGGTGGTAGAAACTGGCGCGAGAAGCCAGGCACGGCGGGGTCGATGGCTAGCCGCGCGGCCTGGATGAAGTGGGCGATCAAGTCCTTCGGATCCTCGTCACCGATCGCCAGTCGCATCGTAGTCGGCAGGATACCACTCTGCCGTAAAGTCGCTTCGTCCAGCTCGGAATGCGTTGTGAAAGCCGGGCAACTTACGATCGTATTCGACTGGCCGAGGCTGATCATGTGCGAGAACACAGGTTCGAGTGAGTCGAAGAAACGCTGAAAGGCGTTGCGCGGAACGCCGGCGACCTCGAGCGTGAAGAGGGGCGCGGGGAGACCCAGGAACATCAGCCTCTCGCGCAGAGCGGCGTTGGTGTCGGAGTCGAGAGCGTTGCAGTGAACGCGCAACGCCGGATGCGCGGCGAAGAAACGGGCCAGGATCCGCGTGTTGATGCACTTCTGCAACATACGGACGCCCAGGGTGCGCATGCCCTGAATCACTTCGTACGCCGCATCGGCGTGGAGAAACGCGCCTTTGACGTAGTACACGTTCCAGAACAGGGTCTCGTTCCAGGCGATCCCGTTCATCGTTTCCCCCTTCGGCAGGAACATGTCTTCGTTACGTCCCAGCACCACTCCGGCGATGGTCTGCCCCGTCCCGGACAGATCTTTCGTATAGCTGTGCAATACGAAATCCGGGCGGGCGGCCGGATGGAGCTCCTGCAGCGGCTGGACCAGAAAGGGAGTACCGACCGTCGCATCCAGAATGACGCGCCACCCTTCCGCATGGGCAGCCTCGCAGATGGCGGGCACATCGAGCACGTAGCCATGCGGGTTACAGGGCGACTCCAGATAGACGTACACCTTCCGCCCCTCAGCCAGCCGATCGGCGCACTGCGCCTTGACCGCGTCGCGCGCCGTATGGAAATCGGCCGCACCATAACCGTCAAACGTCACCACGCGAACGTCCAGGTTGGCCGGCTTAGCATACCAGTCGTGAATCAGCTGGTGCGCGCCACCGTACAGGTGTCGGCTGGTGATCAGGACGTCCTGTCGACCCAGCAAGTGGGACAGGATCGCGTCAATAGCAGCCATGCCGCTGTTGAAGTTCCACGCGAAGTATTCGCGCGCATACGGCCCCGCTTCAAGATCCACGATGAAATTGGCGAGCGAGATGGAGGTCGGATTCAGCAGCCGCGAGTAGATCTCAAGCAGGAGTTCTTTGCCCTGAAAGGCGTCCTCGATCCATTCCGCGCACGCATAGATATAGGTCGCGGTGCGGGCGATGACGGGAGTGGCCGAGAAGATCGCCGTCACGTTATCAAAGACGGCGTACGGTCCGCGCGCGGACTGCGTCTCGTACGTCAAGTCCAATCCCTGGTAGCTGCGGCGAAACGAAAGCTGCAACGTGTCCAGGAGCTTCGCCAGCTGAAACGACAAGAACTTCTTGGCGTTAAAATAGGCGATCCGATCGGAGCGGTCGAGCGTTTGCAGCGCATCGACGGTCGCCCCCCAGAGCCGATCGAGATCCGCACCAGTCAGGTACAACCGCCGTGCAATATCACCGACCGCCGTACCGAACGGCGACTGCGGGTCGATGCCGAAGTGGGCGAGCTGTTCCTCGACCAGTTCCTGTTCGTTCTGGGCAGCCGTTGTTCTGCGGCGGGGCGACAACTTGCGCATGGCGGCCAGGGACTGCTTGTCGATCATAGGCGCCTCCGTGCAATCTTACCCCGACAGGAAAGGGGACGCGGCGGGGCGAGCCAGCGAACGAGGCCCGTCGACGGGAGCGAAGGGAGCGTGTCTTGCGTTGCGGGCGCGGGCCATCGAAGATACGGCACGGCCCGGCGGCGGCCGGACGCAGTCTTCGCCCTTCCTCAGCCAAGGCGGTGAATCATGTCACGGATCTGGGTTGTGTGGACATCCCTGCTAATCGGAACCTGCGGTGCGGCCGGGGCGGACGAACTCGCCATCGTCGCAGGAGTCGAGAGCCAGCCGCTGAAGGCCCAGGTGCGCCGGCTGGTGAGCTCACTCGAGTTGCTGGGCGAACCGCTCCCCGCCGAGCGGCGTGCGACGCTGGAAGCGGCCCTGGCGGAGATGGACGATGCACGCGCGGTGCGCGACTTGCAACAGGCACTCGACCCGCTCTGCCTGCTCGGCGTGTCGATCAATCCGGAGAGCCGCGTCAAGGTCGCGCGCGGACCCGCCGCCGCGTCGCTGCACGAGCAGGGCTGGCGCGTGTTTCTGGTCAAGGTGCAGAACGAGGCCGGAGTCACCGCGCCGCTACGAGTGACCAGCCCCAATGCGGCTCCTCTGTACGCCCGGTCCACTTCGGCGTCTCGACCCGCGGGTCAGGTAAAGCCGGAAGACGTGCCGCAACGCTGGCTCGACGTCGCAACGTACGACGAACAGCCGATGGTCAGGCCGTTGTCGGGATTAGAGCTGGAGTACCGTATCGTCCAGCTGTACAGCCGCGATCGGGGACGGCGCGAGGCCACCCTGGCCTGCGATGTCGGCCAGGGGACCCAGGATCTGGGCTTCCGCAACGAGGTCTCCATCCTGTTCGAGTGCCAGCCCGCCGTGCGGGTCGTGCTCGAGGTGCTGGACGATGACGGCCACCCCACGACAGGCCAGTTCGTGATCCGGGATGCTCAAGGCCGGATCTACCCGTCGCAGACGCGCAGGCTG
>JBFWYF010000451.1:0-6264 GCA_050186685.1 Pirellulaceae bacterium | reverse complement strand
ACCTGGCGGGATATGACGCGGCACCGGTACGGGACGAAGACCTGGCGGTGGAAGACCGCTGGATTCTCAGCCGCCTGACGACCGTCACGACTCAGGTAACGGAGTCGTTGAACGCATATCACTTCGCCGATGCGGCTCGGGTGCTGTACGACTTTGCCTGGGATGAGTACTGCAGTTTCTATCTCGAGATCCTGAAGAGCCGGCTGCAGGACGAATCGGGCCGCCGGGTTGCACAGCGGGTGCTTGCGCACGTGCTGGATGGCCTGCTGCGGTTGCTGCATCCCATGATCCCGTTCATCACGGAAGAAGTTTGGCAGCGGCTGAATCAGATCGCTCCCCGCCGGGATTGGGATGGGAAGGGGGGGGCTGCGCCGGCCAGCATTATGGTGGCGCCCTGGCCCGAGGCCAATCTGCGCTGGCAGGACACGACGATCGAAGCGCGATTTGCGACATTTCAAGCAGTGCTGGGCGCTGTACGCGAGATCCGGACCCGGCAGAATATCGATCGGCGAACCCGGATACGGTTCCTGGTTCGCGCCGTTGCGGACGTCTGTGAGCTGTTACGGCCCATGCAACCGTATTTCGAGTCGATGGCGAACGCCGAGAGTGCCGAGTGGGGGCCCCAGGTGACTCCTCCGACAACGCACGCCGCGGTCACGGTTCGCGGCATCGACGTGATTGTCGATCTGAGCGGGTTGATCGACGTCGCCGCGGAGCTGCAACGCAATGAGCAGCTCGAGAAGAAACTGTTTGGCCAGATCGAGGGCAAGCGGAAAAAGCTCGACAACGAGAGTTTCGTGGCCCGCGCCCCGGTCGATATTGTCGCGAAAGAACGCGAATCGCTCCGGCAGCTCGAAGAACAACTGGGCCTCGTGCGGGCGGCTCTCGTGGAACTGCGCAAACAGGCCGGTACAACTAACTGAGTCGATCCATGCAACCTTCCGTTCCGCCCCCGGGTGCTACCAAGAACGACATCGATACGCCGGCCTTGTGCATCGACCTGGATAAGTTCGATGCCAACATCCAGACGATGGCCGCAAAGTGCCGTCAACGGGGTATCGACTGGCGGCCCCATTCCAAGTGCCACAAATCACCCATCATCGCCCGCAAGTTGATGATGGCGGGGGCCATTGGCGTGACGTGTGCCAAGCTCGGCGAGGCCGAGGTCATGGGCGCCGCCGGCATTCGCGATGTCCTGATCGCCAACCTGATCGTCGGCACCGCCAAGATGCAGCGTCTGGTGGCTCTGCGCCGCATTGCCGACCCCGTGGTGTGCGTCGACCACGTCGAGCACGTCAAGGAACTCGGAGCGGCGATGGCACGGGCCGGGCTGACGTTGCGCGTGCTGGTCGAAGTCGATATCGGCATGAGCCGGGTCGGCGTGTTGCCGGGCGAGCCGACGCTGCAGCTGGCGCAGCAGGTCGCCCAGACGCCGGGGCTGCAGCTCGCAGGCTTGATGGGATACGAAGGCCATTTGCTGCTCGTCGAGGACTCGCGCGAAAAAGACGACCGAATCCGGGAGGCGATCGGGCGGCTGCTGGCGACGAAAGAACTGCTCGTACAGCACGGCTTGCCGTGCGACATCGTGTCGTGCGGTGGAACGGGCTCGTACCGAACGACGCTCGAGTGTCCGGGAGTTACCGAACTGCAGGCCGGGGGGGCCGTCTTCATGGACGTCTTCTACCGCGAACGGTGCCGGGTCGACGAATTCGATTACGCTTTAACTGTATTGTCTACCGTCGTCAGCCGCCCCGCTCCGGATCGCGCGGTCATCGACGCCGGCCGCAAGACGATGAACATGGAGCTTTCGTTGCCGCGCGTCCTGAATCGGTCAGACATCGAAGTCATGAACCTGTCCGCCGAACATGGGCTGCTGCGGCTCGAACCTTCCGCGCAGTCGCTCGCCATTGGCGACCGGCTCGAGTTCATACCGGGGTACGGCGACTTTACGACCGTGCTGCACGGCCGATTCTACGCTTTTCGGGGCGACCGGCTGGAAGGCGTCTGGCCGCTGGAAGCCCGGGGCCGCGTTGATTAGCAAGCGGTGGAAATGGCAGGGAATGGCAAGCGATGGCGGCACGACTCCAAACGGGTATCGCCGGACTCGATGAACGCCTCGGCGGAGGATTGCTTCCGGGGACCCTGACCGTGCTCGTAGGAGCCACGGGGATTGGTAAGACTCAATTTGGATTGCAGTTCCTGCAAGCGGGGCTGCGGCAGGAAGGCCGGCGCGGGATCGTGTTCGACATGACGGCGCGCGGGGACTCCCAGAATCACCTGGCGTATGCCGAACGGATGTTTGGCTGGAGCCCGGTGGCTCGCGAAGGCGATCAGCCCGTCGATCTGGCGGATTTCTTCGACGCCCAGCGCGAGCACGGGGACTACCTGCACGTGTTCGACTACCGGGGTCGCCGAGTGACCCGCAACGATCTGGACTGGGACCACTGGCGCCACTGGCAGGCCGAACTGAACGCCCGCCTCCGCGCGGCCATCGCTTTCCTGTATGGAAACTTCGTGCAGGGAGCCCGGCGCCTGGTGATCGATGGCGTCGAACCCGTCGACCGGCCCCAGGAATCGATCCAGTTCCACCTGTTCGAGTACGTCTATCATCAGGTGCTCCGAAAAGACCCGGAATGGGTGGCCCGGGATTTGTTCCGCGAATCCTATCGCCAACAGGCGTCCACCATCGCGGACCACGTCTATGACCCGAAAATGATCGGCTGCGTGCTGCTGGCTACGTCCCAGGAGGTCATGCTGGACGACTTGATTTCTCGGCAATTGGACGAGGGGGACATGCTCTCGAACGCGAATACGCTGATCCTGCTCGGCAAAGTCCGCGACGGACAGCGGATTGGCCGGGCGCTGTATATCGCCAAACACCGAGGTAGCGCTTGCGCCGACGAAATCATTCCGTATCGCATCTCCGAGTGGGGTCTGCAGATCGATGAGCCGCCAGGTTAGCCAGGCGCTAGCATTTGCCCCGGACTGTCCGCGCGAACCGCATATCCGGCACAATCGCTC
The DNA here is from genome assembly GCA_050186685.1 of Pirellulaceae bacterium. Classification (GTDB taxonomy): domain Bacteria; phylum Planctomycetota; class Planctomycetia; order Pirellulales; family Pirellulaceae; genus CAZFLF01. The sequence continues at coordinate 3,243 of JBFWYF010000451.1, read as the reverse complement.
AAGTTGCCACTGCGCCAGACCGATAATCCTGCCAACGGTGGACTCGGCCTCTGGCAAAACCACCCCCCCTCTTATTCCTTCGCAGAGGACGCCTGTGTCCCAAATTCATCCATTGGCACTCGTGTCGCCTCGAGCCGAAATCGGCCGCGACGTGACGATCGGTCCCTTCTGTGTCGTGGAGAGCGACGTCCAGATTGGCGACCGCTGTTCGCTGGGTGCACGGGTGTCTGTGAAGGAGGGTACGCGACTCGGGGCCGACAACGAGATCGCGGAAGGTGTCGTCCTGGGTGGCAAACCGCAGCATAAACGCGCGGGGGACCACCTGGGTGAGCTGATCATCGGTCAGGGGAACATGATCCGTGAATTCGTCACGATTCACCGCGGGCTGCATCCGGGCGGTGCCACGACGATTGGGGACGCGAATCTGATCATGGTCCAGGCCCACATCGCACATGATTGCTCGATCGGGCATCGAACGGTCATCGCCAACAACGTGATGCTAGCGGGCCACGTAACGGTGGGCGAAGGCGCGAACCTGTCGGGGGCCGTGGGAGTGCATCAGTTCTGTCGCGTCGGCCAGTTCGCCATGGTGGGCGGCCAGGCGCACGTGAACCAGGACATCCCGCCCTATGTGACGGTCGACGGGGAATCGACGACGATCGTGGGGCTGAACGTAATTGGCTTGCGCCGGGCCGGCTTCACGGCCGAGGACCTCGACCAGCTGAAGCAGGCCTATCGCATCATCTTTCGCAGCGGCATGACGTGGAACGAGACGCTGCGCGTGCTCGCAAGCACCTTTGACCGCGGTCCTGCGGCTCAGTTCCATCCGTTTCTGTCGGTAGGGCAGCGGGGATTCTTGCGGGAGCGTCGCACGCCTCGCAGCGCCGCGATCACTTTTCCTCAGCCTCAGGGTACGGAGGGCGTGGCCGTCGCGACGTCGAGCGACCATGTGAGCCAGATTGTTCCCCTGCGACAGGCAAGTTGAGCCGGCTCGCCGGTGAGTGCGAGCCGGGCTCAAAGCTGTCACGTCACTAGCCTTCGAGGGCCGCCTGTGCGGCGGCGAGTCGGGCAATCGGCACGCGGAAAGGCGAGCAGCTGACGTAGTTCATGCCCACGCGGCAGCAGAACTTGACGCTCTTCGCCTCACCGCCATGTTCGCCGCAGATGCCGATCTTCAGGTCCCCGCGGGTCTTGCGGCCCAGCTGGATGCCCATTTGGATCAGCTTGCCCACGCCGCGCTGATCGAGTGACTGGAACGGGTCATCTTTGAAGATGCCCGCCTTCTTTTCATCGACGTAATCCGGCAGGAACCGGCCGGCGTCATCGCGCGATAACCCCATGGTCATCTGGGTGAGGTCGTTCGTGCCGAAGCTAAAGAACTCGGCGACTTCGGCAATCTCGTCGGCCAGCAGCGCCGCGCGCGGCACCTCGATCATGGTGCCGACGAGGTAGGACACTTTGGTGCCGCTTTCCTTGATGATGGAATCGGCGACCTTGCGGGTGCGGTCGGCGAGCAGCTGAAGCTCTTTGCGATCGAAGACGAGCGGGTGCATGATCTCCGGCATCACCTTGATGCCTTCCTTCTTGCACTTGACGGCGGCCTCGATGATCGCTCGCACCTGCATGTCGAGGATTTCCGGATAGGTGATGCACAAGCGGCAGCCGCGGTGGCCGAGCATGGGATTGGCTTCGTGCAGCTGTTCGACGCGGTGCTTTACTTTCTCGAACGGAACGCCGATGCGGTCCGCCAGTTCCCGCTGCTTGTCTTCGTCGTGGGGCACGAATTCGTGCAACGGCGGATCGATCAGGCGGATGGTAACGGGGAAGCCGTTCATGGCTTTGAAGATGCCGTAGAAGTCGTTCCGCTGGAACGGCAGCAACTTGGCCAGCGCATCCTGCCGGGCCTGTTCGGCATCCGCCACGATCATCTCCTGGATGGCAAGCCGGCGTTCTTCCGTGTCGAAGAACATGTGCTCCGTGCGGCACAGCCCGATCCCTTCCGCGCCGAGCCGGATGGCGTTTTCGGCGTCGTAGGGGGTGTCGGCGTTGGCCCGCACATTGATTTTACGGATCTGGTCGACGAACTTCATGATGGTCTGGAACGCTTCCGGCAACTCGGGCTTGACCAACGGAAGTTCGCCGCGGTAGACGTTGCCAGTGGAGCCGTCGAGAGTGACGTAGTCCCCTTCGCGGATCGTGGTGCCACCGGCGGTGAACGTCTTGGCATCGTAGTCGATCTTGAGGGCCTCGCAGCCGACCACGCAGCACTTCCCCCAGCCTCGGGCCACGACCGCCGCATGGCTGGTCTTGCCGCCGGTCGCAGTCAGAATGCCCTGCGCGGCGTGCATGCCGCCCACGTCCTCAGGGCTGGTTTCCTTGCGAACCAGGATAACGCGCGTGTTCGACTTGGCGAGGGTCTCGGCCTCTTCCGCGGTAAACACCACGGCACCGGTCGCGGCTCCGGGAACGGCGTTGATGCCGGTGGCGATCAACGACTTCTCCAGTTCCGCCTTGGGCGTAGAGGGGCTGATGATGGGGTAGAAAAGCCGTTCGATGTCATCCGGCGAAATGCGCTTGACGGCCTCTTCCTTGGTGATCAAGCGTTCCTTCACCATGTCGGCGGCGATGCGGAACGCCGCGGCCGGTGAACGTTTGCCGGTCCGGCACTGCAGCATGTACAGCTTCTCGTCCTCGATGGTGAACTCGAGATCCTGCATCTCCTTGTAGTGTTTTTCCAGGATCTTACGGACGTCGCACAGCTGGCGATACGCCTTGGGCATCTTCTTTTCGAGCTCGATCAGCCGCAGGGGGGTGCGGATGCCGGCCACGACATCTTCGCCCTGGGCATTGATGAGCAGATCCCCGTAGAACTCGTTATCGCCCGTGTTGGGGTCGCGGGTGAAGCAAACGCCCGTGCCCGACGAGTCCCCTTTGTTGCCGAACACCATCTGGCAGATGTTAACCCCGGTGCCTTGCAGGCCGGAGATCTTCTCGACTCGCCGATAGGTAACGGCTTTATCCGCCATCCAGGAATTGAAAACGGCGGCGATGGCTCCCCACAGCTGGTCTTTGGGGTTCTGGGGGAAAGCTTTGCCGGACTTCTTCTTGAAAAAGCTCTTGAACTGCTCGCAGAGAACCTTCAGGGACTCGGCCGGGATCTCGGTATCATTCTTGACGCCGAGGCGATGCTTCAAATCGTGCAGCAACGCTACCATTTCTTCTTTGGACAGGATGATGACGACC
>JBFWYF010000450.1:0-6276 GCA_050186685.1 Pirellulaceae bacterium | reverse complement strand
CGAATTCTGGGATTTTCTGGGTCCCGTGCTGGACGAGCAGGGTGTCTGCCGCGGATGCATCGGCCAGGATCTGGTGTCGATGGAGATCCGGGCCTTTGCCGCGGATGCCGTGATCGTCGCCACGGGAGGGTGCGGGTTGCTCTACGGCCGCTCGACGATGTCGATGGCCTGCACGGGCAGTGCCGTAAGCCGGTGTTTCCAGGCGGGGGCCAAGTACGGCAATGGCGAGTTTATCCAGGTGCATCCGACGGCCATACCGGGCGCCGACAAGCTGCGTTTGATGAGTGAATCGGCCCGCGGTGAAGGGGGCCGCGTCTGGGTACCCAAGAAGCCGCAGGACCCTCGCGATCCGCTGACCATACCCGAAAACGAGCGGTACTACTTCCTGGAAGCTCGCTATCCCCAGTACGGCAACCTGGTCCCGCGCGATATTGCCACGCGTGAGATTTTCAACATTTGCGTGAACGAGGGATTGAGCGTCGAGAAAGACCGGCAGTGCGTTTACTTGGATCTGACGCACATTCCGCGCCGGGAGCTCGACCGCAAGTTGGCCGGCATCCTGGAGATTTACGAAAAGTTCCAGGGTGTCGACCCGCGCGATCATCCCATGAAGATTTTCCCGGCCGTGCACTACTCGATGGGAGGTCTGTGGGCCGACTACCAGCGCACGGCGGAAGGGGGATTGCTGATCGGTTCGCCCAGGAACCAGGTGACCAACATTCCCGGACTGTATGCGATTGGCGAGTGCGACTACCAGTATCACGGGGCCAATCGCCTCGGCGCGAACTCGCTGCTGAGCTGCATTTTTAGCGGCCTGCTGATGGGTCCCACCATCGAGTCGTGGCTGAAGTCGCTGCCCGGCGGCAGCACGGACGCCGGACGGCAGACGCTGCTCGAACGCGAACGAAAACGGCACGAGCAGGTCCACAAGTCGTTGCTGCAGCAGACTACCGGGGGCGAGAACCCGTACCTGATCCATCAGGAGCTGGGCGATGTCCTGACCAAGGCCGCTACCGTGGTCCGGTTCAACAAACAGCTGGAAGAGGCCTATGCGAAGGTCTGCGAACTGCACGAACGGGCCGCGCGCTGCTCGTTGTCCGACACCGGGCAATGGACGAACCAGAACGTAGTGTTCACGAAAGCCCTGCGGGATATGATGCCGTTGGCGAAGACGATTCTGCGCGGAGCGCTGATGCGCGACGAGTCGCGAGGTGCCCACTTCAAGCCCGATTTCTCGATGCCGAGTCTGACCGAGACTGATCCGGCGCGGCGGAGAAAGCAGGCCGAGGAATGGGTCGATACGTTTGACGCCAACAACCGCAAGTACTTGAAGTCGACCATTGCTCGCTGGCAAGGAAACGAACCGGAGATCACGTACGAAGACGTTGACACCTCGTTGATTCCTCCCCGCCCCCGACTCTATGGCCTGGTGGGCGCCGAACTGATTACCGAGGTGTATAAGGAACGCCAGCAGAAGGCCCAGAGTGGGGCAGCGGATGGAAACGGCAACGGCACGTCGCGGCCTGCGGCGTCTGCCGCAGCCTCAGCGCACTGATTCTCTTGGCACAATAAGCAAAGCCTATGTCGCATACATCACATAACGGACATCCGAGTGACCACTTCGAGGTTCGGATCTTGCGCCAGGATGGGCCTGGACAGGCCAGCTACTGGGAGCGGCATCGCGTCACGCGCGAGCCGGAAATGAACGTCATCAGTGTGCTGCAGCGGATCGCCGCGCAGGCCACCACAGTCGAAGGCAAGCGGGTGGCACCGGTCGCCTGGGACTGTAACTGCCTGGAAGAGGTGTGCGGCGCCTGCACGATGGTCATCAATGGCCGCGTTCGCCAGGCGTGCTCGGCCCTGGTCGACCGGCTGCTGCAGGAGAATCCGCAGGAAATTGAATTGCAGCCGATGACCAAGTTCCCCGTGGTACGCGACCTGGTCATCAATCGGGCACGCATGTTCCGCGCGCTGCAGAAGGTAAAGGCGTGGATTCCAGTCGACGGCTACTATGATCAGGGAGCCGGGCCGAAGCAGTCCCAGGGTACGCAAGAGGCCGCTTACCCGCTCAGTCAGTGCATGACGTGTGGTTGCTGCCTCGAAGCCTGTCCCCAGTACACCCTGGTCGACGTGATTCGCCAGCCCGGCGAATCCGACGCGGCGTACGTGCAGCGGCGGGACGAGCAGTACGATCGCAAGTTTGTCGGCGCGGCCGCCATCAGCCAGGTGGTGTTGTTCAATTCGCATCCCACCGGCCAGAACAATGCCGGCGAACGGCTGGACGCATTGATGGACGAAGGGGGCATCCAGGTCTGCGGCAACGCTCAGAACTGTGTTGCGGTGTGCCCCAAGGCCATCCCGCTGACCACGTCCATCGCCAAGGCCGGGCGTTCTACGACGTTCCGCTGGCTGCAGAAGATCTTCGATCGCTGAGCGCGAAACGAGAAACTCTCTTCCCGCGAATCGACGTTCGCCCCCGGGAAGTTGTCTCACGCGGAGGCGCGGAGAGCCTCCCGTGCGGGCCGCTGTCCCCTTTCCTGACGAAAGAGGCTACGGGAGCGCGAGCCACGGTTCACTGCATCGAGTTCAACGTGTCGTTGATCGGCTTGAGATAGATGTTGAAGAACAGGTGGAACACCATATAGATGATCAAACCGGCCACGCAGACGAGTATCGTCAGGCCGCAAGCGACGGCGAGTCCGCGGTACCAGGCGTTGGCTCGTTCCTCGTAGTCTTTCGCCAGGACCTGTAACGTCTCGCTGACGCGGCCGGAAACTTCACCGGTTTCGAGCGCATCCAGAAAGTCGGCGGGAAAGATGCGGGTGGCTCGGAAGGCGTCGTGCATTTCGCCACCACGCCGCACTGCCAGCTTCATCTGGTCCAGCCGCTCGGTGTAATAGCCATTTTGAGTGCTGCGGACGGCCAGTTCGATGGCTTTGTCGGGCGCCAGGTCCGAATCGGTAGCCATCGCCAGGGCCCAGGTCAGACGCGACATCGAGAAGATGCGCAGCCCGTGACCGATCACGGGCACATGGATCAACACACGGTAGAGCGGCCCGGGGTCCAGCCAGCCTCGCTGGATCGCGATCAACGGTGAGACGATCGCCGCGACGGCAGCGCCGACCAAGCCGAACCAGATCGCGGCGCCGCGTGCGCCGGAGAGGCCGAAGACGCCGATGCGCTCCCCTTCCCATTCGGCACCGATCGCTCCCAGGATGTAGATCAACAGTCCGATCGCCAGGACACCGGCCGTGAATTCGAACAAGGGCCAGGCGATACCGATCAGGAAGTTGCGCCGGAGGAGCACGAGGCGGTCGTAGTGTTCGGCGAGCCGAAAGAAAACCAGTTCCATGCGGCCTGTTCGTTCGCCGACCTCGATCATCTCGCAGAACAGGGGCGGAAAAAAGCCGTCGACGGACCGGCACGAAGCCGCCACGGCGTCACCCGACGCGATCCGAGCCCGCACTTGCTCAAGATGCGGCCGTTCGCTGGAAAGAGCCTGCTGACACTGGGTTTCCCACAAGCGGCGAATATCGAGTCCGGCGTGCAGCCCCGTACCCACGTTGTGACAGAGACGAGACAGACGCCGCCAAGCGATGCGTGCCATGAGCAGTGATTCTCCGCGATGACCGGCCCAAACTAACTGTCGGGTGTCGCGCGACGGAAGTCAACGGTGCTACGTCATTCGGCGCGTTCGAGTCGGCACGGGGAACTCGGACGAGCCGCCTGGTGTTCGGAGGGCCGGTCCGAGTGGCCTGCCGCCCCCCGGTCACAGCCCGTCCGGATCTGATACAATTTCAACTCAGCTGGCGAGCATCGAGGAATGAAAACCTGGGACACCGTGGCGATTGTCGGGGTCGGGCTGATCGGGGGCTCGATCGGCTTGGCGCTGCGCGAACGGAAGCTGGCCCGCGAAGTCGTCGGAATTGGTCGCCGACCAGGACCGTTGCGTATCGCGCTGCGGAGAGGGGCGGTGACGCGCACGACCACCGACCTGGCGGCAGGGGTGGCGGAGGCGGACTTCGTGGTGATCTGCACGCCGGTCGAGTCGATTGCTGGCCACGTCCGGGCCGCGGCCGAAGCGAGCCGCACGGCGACGCTGATCACCGACGCGGGCAGCACCAAAGGCCCGATTGTCGCTGAGCTGGACCGGATCCTCGCAAACGGACAAGACTCGCCCTACCCGCGCTTTGTCGGGAGCCATCCCATGGCGGGCAGCGAGAAAAACGGTCCGCAACACGCCCGCGGCGACCTGTTCGAGGGCTGCGTCACGATCGTGACGCCCACCGATCATTCGAACGCGAAAGCCTGTCAGGCGGTGAGCCAGTTCTGGCGAAAACTGGGGGCGCGGGTCTTGCGCATGACTCCGCAGGAGCACGACCAGGCGATGGCGGCGATCAGCCATTTGCCACATGTCGTGGCCGCGGCGCTCGCCGCGGTTACTCCTGCCGAGTCGCTGCCGCTGGCAGCCGGTGGCTGGCGCGACACAACCCGTATTGCCGGGGGCGACGCCATTCTGTGGCGGCAGATCCTGTCCCAGAATCGCTGGAATGTGCTGCAGGCTCTCGACCAGTTCCTCGAGGAACTGTCCGCGTACCGCCGTGCGCTGACGTATGACGATGGCGATCAGCTGGAAAAGCTGCTGGAACGCGGGCGCGCCATCCGCGCACGGTGCAAAGCGAACGGCTGAGAGAACTGGATATGTGCCTGCTGGGGGAAGATGCATGAGTTCGTTATGGGAAATCGACATTTATCCGGCTGCGGGCCAGCCTGACGTCATCGGGCGGGGCGTGGTGGCCGATGCCCAGGATCTGGGTCTCGGTTCGCATCTCAGGGTGCTGGCGGGACGCGGTTTCCTGGTGCAAGGGAATTTAGACGCTGCGGCAGTCCAGCGGCTGGCCCGGGAGCTGTTTGCCGACCACGTCGTGGAACAGACGATCGTAGCGCGGGTCGGCGATCCGGCCTTGAACCACCCACCCCAGCCCGGTGGTCCTCACTCCGAGGTTCGGCTCATACACGTTCTGCCTAAACCCGGCGTCATGGACCCGGTAGCTCAGAGTGCGCTGGGCGCGGCGGCCGACTTCGGGTTACCGGTGGCCGCCGTGCGCACACTGCGGAAGTACTGGATCGCGGGCTGTGACGACGACCAGGGGCTCAAGCTGCTGGGCGCCAAGCTGCTGGCCAACGATTCGATCGAGCAGGTGGTGATCGGTCCCTTGCGGCTGAACGAGCTTCAGGTGGGCTCTGACTACGCGTTTCAACTCATCCACGTGCCCATCCGGGAATTAGACGAGACCGCTCTCGTCCAATTGAGCAAGCAGGGGCAGTTGTACCTGACGCTGGTCGAGATGCGCACGATCCAGGACCATTTCCGCGAGTTGGGACGCGACCCCACGGACGCGGAGCTGGAAACGATCGCCCAGACGTGGAGTGAACATTGCAGCCACAAGACGCTGGCGGGACGGATTGCCTATCGGGACGAGCGCGGCGAGCGTCGCTTTCAGAACATGCTGAAGGAGACGATTTTCGCGGCCACCGTGCTGATCCGTGAGCAACTAGGGGCAGACGACTGGTGCGTCAGTGTCTTCAAGGACAATGCGGGCATCGTGCGTTTCGACGATCAGCATCATGTGTGCTTCAAAGTCGAAACCCATAATCATCCTTCGGCACTGGAGCCCTATGGAGGGGCCAACACCGGAGTGGGGGGCGTGATTCGCGACCCGTTGGGCACGGGCCTGGGTGCCAAACCTGTTTGTAACACGGACGTCTTTTGTTTCGCGCCGCCGGATACGAATCCGGGGGACCTCCCGCCCGGCGTGCTGCATCCGCGGCGCGTGATGAAGGGGGTTGTCTCGGGGGTTCGGGACTACGGAAACCGCATGGGTATCCCCACGGTGAACGGGGCCGTTTTCTTTGACCGTCGGTATCTCGGCAACCCGCTCGTCTATTGCGGGAACGTGGGGATGATTCCCTGCGACAAGGCGTTCAAGGAGCCGCGCGCCGGGGATTGGATTGTAGCCATCGGAGGACGCACGGGCCGGGACGGAATTCACGGAGCGACGTTCAGCTCGGCCGAATTGACCAGCGAAAGCGAGAGTCTCTCGGGAGGCGCCGTGCAGATCGGCAATGCGATCACTGAGAAGATGTTGATGGACGTCCTCCTCACTGCGCGCGATCGGGGACTTTATCACGCCGTCACCGATTGCGGAGCGGGCGGCTTCTCGAGCGCCGTGGGGGAAATGGGCGAAGAGATCGGCGCGGAAGTATGGCTCGACC
>JBFWYF010000449.1:0-6284 GCA_050186685.1 Pirellulaceae bacterium | reverse complement strand
TCCTTCGAGGAATTCGAGCAGCCAATCGCGCGTCGCATGATCGACCTGGGGATGGTTGGCAACCGCTTCGACCGCCCGCAACCATTCTTTGCGCCGATCGGCCGCGGCCAGTCGCGGTGCGAGATGGCGTTCTCGCGCCAGCCATTCGATCGCCTGGGACATTACGACCAGCGGTTCGCGAGCCGCCTGCAGACGCCCCGCCCCGAGCAACTGGCTGATATAAGCGGACTCGAGCCGATTTCCCGTCGCTACCAATTCCAGGTACGTCAGGTCCGCTGCCATGGCCCGTGCATGTTCGTGGACGCGCGGCCGATCGCCCCGCAAGAGGATACGCTGGTACGAGCGGCGCCGATCCTCGTGCTGCTCAAGCAGCTTGGCCACCTCGTGCCGCAGAATTGGCTCGGCCTGGAGCATCCCGTCTGGAAAGGCAGCTTGCAGGGTCCGGTTCAGGCCTTCGCGAACTTCGGCGGGAAAGAGGATCTTCAGCTCCCGCACGAACGGTGCTCCGCTCGCCGCCGCCCCGATGGTCGTGATGTCCTTCGTGACTTCCGCCTGCAGATCGGCTGGCGTCGCCTTTTCAGCAGCCAAACGGGCCAACTCATCGCGCAGCGGCGCCGAGTGCGAGGTCATCGCGAGCGGCAACGCCGCGTATTTGCCGAGGCTATCGGACAAAGCCTCCGGCCGATCCGGCGCACCGCGCTGACAGCCACACGCCAGGAGCACCGCCACGCAGCACACACCAGTTCGTCGCTGGATTACTACCATGAGATCCCTCTCTCCCGTGCGAATGCTACTGACTTCCCCTCCCGGGCAAAAGGCCAACCACCCCAGCTACGAGGGGGCGACACTTCCGAAACTGGTACGGGGTGCCACATTCCGTTGGGGACTCCGGGCGCTGCGACTTAAAAGGAGCGAAAGTCGCCCGCAGGAATCGGCAGTACCCGCCTCGCCGCGGTCGTCCACTCTTTACGGCCACGTCGAGACCGATACATTCAGTCGTCTTGGCCATGAGCCATCCCTCCCGGCGGTGCCGCCGCGGCCGGGAAGGCAAGCGACTTACGACCCAGCTCCGATGAACACCGACTCCCCTGCCGCCCCACCGGTCGAGATCGTCAACCCCCGCTTCCCCCGCGGAACCTTTCAAGCAGCGCTCTTCGATTTTGACGGCACTCTCTCACTGCTCCGCCGCAATTGGCAGGACGTGATGATTCCAATGATGGTCGAGATCCTGGCGGCGACCGGGACCGACGAATCGCGAGAAACGCTCTACGCCCACGTCGAAGAGTTCGTCATGCGGCTGAACGGACGCCAGACCATCTACCAGATGATCCAGTTGGCCGACGAAGTTCGCCGCCGAGGGGCTGTTCCCGAGGAACCGCTCGCATACAAGCACCGTTACCACGATCTGCTGTGGCAGCAAGTCGGGGAACGCGTCACCGCGGTCCGTGGCCGCCGTGTCGCCCAGGATGAGATGACCGTGCCCGGTGCCCGAGCCCTGCTGGACCGTTTACGTTCGGCCGGCCTGACCCTCTATCTCGCCTCGGGGACCGATCTGACCTACGTGCGCGATGAACTCGAGGTGCTGGGACTGAGCGACTACTTCGGTCCCCACGTTTATGGGGCGCTCGACGACTACAAGAAATTCTCGAAAGCCATGATCATCGAGCGGATAATTCAGGACATGGGCGTACCGGGGGAACGGATCGTAGGTTTCGGTGACGGGTTCGTCGAGATCGAGGAAGTAAAGAAAGTCGGCGGATTGGCCGTCGGAGTGGCCAGCAACGAAGTCGAGCGTCAAGGCGTAAACGGCTGGAAGCGTAACCGGCTGATCCAGGCCGGCGCGGACCTGATCATCGGCGACTATCGCGAGTTGGACACCTTAATGCGCACGATCGGTATCGCGTAGCGCCCGTAGCCCCTTTCGCACGACCTCGTAGCCCCTATCGCCAGAAAGTGTGTTCGCCCGCCGAGAAGATCGTCTCACGTCGACTTGCGGAGGCGCAAACCGACAATGGGCTACCGGGGAATGCGCTACCGGGAATGCGCTAAGGCGAGCGGTCAAGCGCCGAAGGTGCGTCCCAGCGCCTCGGCCACTTTGCGACAACGCGCCATCGTCTCCTGGAACTGGTCGAAGTTGAGCGACTGGTAACCGTCGCTGAGGGCCCGTTCCGGATCTGGGTGAACTTCCAGAATCAACCCGTCCGCCCCCGCGGCCACGGAAGCCGCCGCCGTGTCGGGCACGAGGTAGGTATGCCCGGTCCCATGACTGGGATCGACCACGACCGGCAGATGCGTCTTGTGGTGCAGGTACGGGATCGTGGCCACCGGCAACGTGAAGCGCGTATGGGACTCGAACGTCCGGATCCCGCGTTCGCACAGCATGACGTTGGGATTGCCTTCGTTCAGGATGTACTCGGCCGCCAGCAGCAGCTCTTCCATGGTCGCACTTGGCCCTCGCTTCAGCAGCACCGGCCGCGGCGATTTTCCGACCGCCTCGAGCAAGCGGTAGTTCTGCATATTGCGGGCACCGACCTGCAGGACGTCGGCGTATTCCGTGACGACGTCGACATCGGTGGTGGACATGACTTCGGTGACGACGGCCAACCCGGTTTCCTTGCGAGCGAGGGCCAGCAGTTTGAGTCCTTCTTCCTTCATGCCCTGGAAGCTGTAGGGGCTCGTGCGTGGCTTGAAAGCTCCGCCCCGCAGCGCCGTGGCACCCGCCGCTTTGACGGCCCGCGCGGTGGCGACAATCTGCTCTTCGCTTTCGACCGAACAGGGCCCGGCAATGATGCCGACCACGCCCGCTCCCACACACAGGCTGCCCGCGACCACCTGAGTCGGCTCGGGCTTCACTTCACGGCTGGCCACCTTATACGGCGCCAAGATCGGCACGACCTCGGCCACCCCCGGACCGCTTTCCAGCGACTCTTTCATGTGTTCCCGCTTTTCGCCAATCGCAGCGATGACGGTCCGTTCCGTACCCACGATCACGTGCGACTTCAGACCTAGTCCTTCGACACGCTGAACCATGTGTTCCACCTGTTCACGGGTTGCCCCGCGTTGCATGACCACAATCATTTCCAATCTCCCGGCGATGCTGGAATCGAATAGCGATGTAGACGCGTTTCGCAAAACGGTCTGGAAATGGAGTGACTGGCTGTGCCCGGTTGCGGAACGCTGCTCGGCCTGCCGCTCGTCGGCAGGGGCCCCGGAGAACGTCACGCGGACCGGAAAACGCCACACGGCTGCGCCCGTTGCGGCGCACCCAACAAAAAAAGCCCTGAGGACCTGGCGGGCCTCAGGGCTTGAAGTCTGGTGCGACAGCGGGCTGACTAAGCACCTCCTTCGGCCCCTCGTACCCGAGGGCTAAAGGTAAACCAGTAAAAACCAAAGAAGGTCGAAGCCATGTCAACCATTATGTCTGGGCAAGGGATATTTTCAAGCGGTCGATGTCAGAGAGCCGGAGGCTCCGCAACCGGTTCACCCCCGAGAGACGATGTCGCGGAATGAGGCGAGGCCCGGCGGCGACGCGTGCCCAGGTACAGCACCGCCCAACCAATCGCCGCTCCGCCGCCCGCCGCTGCCAGCCACGTCCACGGCAGATGAGACGTCTCTTCAATCCCCCATCCCGCCGCTTCCAGACGTTTCCGATAAAAGAACAACAGCACCAGGAAACCGTTATGGACGGCATGCAACAGCATGCCCGGCAGTACGCTGCCGGTCCGATAACAAACCCACCCCAACACCACCCCCAGCAACGTGCTGGGCAAGAGCCGTTCGACCGCCAGCGCATCGGTGGCGACCAGATGGAAGACGCCAAACAAGGCCGCCGATCCGAATATGGCCAGCCACGGACCGACCCGCGTGCGAAAGGCGCTGAACACGAGCCCACGGAAACAGAACTCCTCGCAGACGGCAGGCGCCACGGCCAAGGCCAGCAAGACGAGCCACGTCGGTAAGTTCTGCAGCTGGTCGATCAGCGAACTGGCGCGCTGTAATTGGCTTTCGTCGATCGAAACCAGTCCCAACTCGTGGCTGGTCACGATCAACTCATGGGCGAATGGCCATAAAAACAGCCCCAGCCAGGTCGCCGCCAGGGTCGCAATCACGGGGGGACGGCGGAGCTGAAAGGTCCCGGTCAGCGGAGCGCGGCGCCACGCCGCGAAAATCAAAGGCACGCCGGCAAAGACGAGCACCGTGGCGATGATCATGGCGACCAGCTTGCCGCTGAGTTCCGTACCGGCCAGCCCACTCACGACCCCGTTGGCCGCGAAGCTGATCGGAAACATGCAAGCCAGGCAGAGCAGGGCCACGCCCACGCCCAGCGGCCGCGAGTCTGCCGGACGACGCCAGATTTCATCCCAGCCAAGCCGCGCGTCGTACAGGATGGCGTCGGCCGCGAACAGCCGGGCCGCCAGCGCCAAAGCCGCGAACGCATAGAGGACCGTCGACGCCACCACGACAATGCCCATCACCAGCGATCCTTCGCCGCTCAACACGTCCCGCGACATCAGCGCCACGTTCAGCAACGGCGTTACGGCCAGCCACGAATGAAGCGTCACACCTGGCATCAAGCTGATCAAGCCTGGGCCCAGCGAACAGAGCATGATCGGGATCAGGTACGCCTGCGCCTCTTTGAAGCTGCGCGCAAAACTTGTAATCGTCAGCAGCAGCGCCGCGAAAAATCCGGCGAGCAACAGGAGCAGCAGGAAGACAATGCCCACGGTGATGGGCGTGATGCCGCCTTCACCCCAGAACATTGGCCCCAGTCCGCTCAGCAAGATCGTGCCCGTCATGGCCACCAGATTAACGCTCGCCGTCAGGACCGCGACGGTCAGCACGGCGACATACTTCGCAAACAGCAGGCTCAGTCGCGGGACCGGCGCGGCGATCAAAAGTTCGAGTGTTCCCCGCTCGCGCTCGCCCGCGGTCAGGTCGATCGCCGGATAAACGGCCCCGGTAATGGTCATCAGGATCAAGACGAAGGGGACCAGGGCGGGCAGCGAAACGGCCCCGCCGCTCGTCGCGCCGCGTGTCTGACGTTGGACAACCCGAATCGGAGACGGCCGCTGGTTGATGCCCGCGGCGCGGAGTCGGCTACCGACGATAACATTGCCGATGACGCGAAAACAGTCTTCGACATGGCGGGCCGCCCGCTCGCCGGTCAACGAGTCCTGGAGCCGCACGATTTCGCAGTCCGCTTCCCAGCTCGCCCGGCCTGGATCGCCGGCGGGCGGCAGTCGCGTCGCCCTGACCGCCACGTCGATCTCGCCGTCGCGCAGAGCCTGATCCATATCCGTCACCGTGAACGGTTTCAGGTCGGGGATCGGTTCGGCGTTCTGCCGCCTCGCCATGATTTCGCGCGCCTGCCCGATCATCTGCCACAACACCGCCGCGTCGGTTTCCGAGACAAAGCCGACGTGGTAGATGGGCACGGCCCCCGCGACCATTCCCGTAATGAGGAACTTGCGGAGCACCATGCTGAGCAACGGATAGAGCAGGAAGGGCATGAGGACCAACGTCACCAGCGTTCGCCGGTCGCGTAGCGTTTCCCTCATTTCTTTTCGCGCCAGCCGCCACAACCGGCCTGCTGCGGCGGCCGTTTCCGGAGGAGCGACCGGAGGTTCGTTCTCGACCGGCAATGCCGTCATGCGGACTGCTCCGTACCCGTGCGGATGTGCGACTCAGGGCGATTCCCCGCCAACTGCAGAAACATGTCGACCAACGAGTTCACGCCCGTATCGGCCTGCAGTTCCGCCAAGGTCCCCTCCCGAACAATTCGCCCCTGATGCAGCAGCCCGAAGCGATCGCAGAGCCGTTGCGCCTCGTCCAGGTGATGGGTGCTGATGATCACGGCTTTCCCCTGCTCGCGGAGCAGGGCGATATACTCCGTTACAATCTGCGTGGCGATGACGTCCAGGCCTAATGTCGGCTCGTCCAACAACATGACTGGCGGCCGATGGATCAGTGCTCGGGCCAGCTGAACCCGCTGCTTCTGCCCGGTGCTCAATGCGCCACAACGCCGGTCCAGCAAGTCGGCGAATCCCAGCACGTCCGCCAGTCGCTGCAACTCCAGTTCGGCCTGCCGCGGTGCCAGGCCATACAGATCAGCGAAACACAACAGCATTTCGCGGACGGTCAGCCACTGGTAAACGCCTGCATTCGCCGACACAAGCCCCACGCGCCGCTTCACCTCGTCCGGAGCCTGCGTCGACGAATAGCCCCCGATCCGTGCCTCTCCACGCGTGGGAGGCAGTAAACCCAGGATCATCCGCAGCGTCGTC
>JBFWYF010000448.1:0-6287 GCA_050186685.1 Pirellulaceae bacterium | reverse complement strand
CGCCGCCATGCAAGGCGACCGCGAGAGGCACACTCCGTATGGAGCGCCCGACGCATTGCCGGTGGCGTCCATCTCGGCCGCCGAGAACTTGAACGAAACGGCCGCCGCCAGCGCGCAGGGTGCGGGAACCTGCGTGGGCCGGCTATTCGACCGCATCGATTGGCGAGTGATCCGCATCACCGACGAACCGATCCACCATATTGAGGACGTGGTGGAAGTCCCGACCGGGGAAATCGGCGAACTCATTGTGCGAGGCCCGGTCGTCACTCGGCAATACGTCACGCGCACGGATGCCAACGCCTTTCACAAGATCCAGGATGGAGAGGATGTCTGGCATCGCATGGGCGATGTCGGCTACCGCGACGCGGTGGACCGCTTCTGGTTCTGCGGACGCAAAGCGCACCGAGTTCGAACAGCACAAGGCACACTGTTCACGATTCCCTGCGAGGCCATTTTCAACCAGCATCCAAGCGTGTATCGCTCGGCGCTGGTGGGCGTCGGCGAGCCCGGCAGCCAGTGCCCCGTGGTGATCGTCGAGCCCTGGCCCGAACGGCGACCGCGCGGCCGTCTCGAGGAACTGCGGCTGATCGATCAACTGGCCCAGCTCGCCGCAAACCATCCGCTCACCCAATCGATCCGGCACTTCTACACCTTGGAAGCCTTGCCAGTCGATATCCGGCACAACTCGAAAATATTCCGCGAGAAACTGGCAGTTTGGGCCGAGAAGCGGGTCCGTCAGCCCGCACCGTGAACACAATCAGCGAGAGGGACCCATGAACGGTCATGCTCCGTCGATCGGAATCGCCTTGTTATTCGCGTCCGCCTTGTTATTCGCGTCCGCGGAGTCCAGCGCCGCCGAGGACGCACGCCCGAATATCGTGCTCGTGCTGGCGGACGATCTGGGCATCCACGACCTGGGGTGCTACGGACGCACCGAACATGCGACGCCGCATCTCGATCGGCTGGCTGCGGCCGGGCTGCGATTCACCAGCGCGTATTGCGCCCAGCCGATCTGTTCTCCGTCGCGCGCGGCGCTGATGACGGGTAAATGTCCGGCGAGGCTGCACCTGACCAACTACCTTCCCGGCCGGCCGGACGCACCCTCGCAACGGCTGTTGCAACCCGTCATCGAGGGTCAATTGCCGCTCGAAGAACCGACAATTGCGGAGTGGTTGCGCGCAGCCGGCTATGCGACGGGTCTGTTCGGCAAGTGGCATCTTGGCGGGCGTGGATTTGGACCTCAGGAGCAGGGCTTCGACGTCGCCTTCACACCGCCGGCCAATTCGATGCCATCGGCCACAGAAGGTGGCAAGAGCGAATATGCCATCACCGCTGCAGCGGAACAGTTCATCAGCGACTATCGCGACCGGCCTTTCTTCTGCTATGTCCCGCACCACAATCCGCACATCCCGCTCGCCGCCCGATCCGAGCTTGTCGACCAGCACGCGCGGGCCTTTCATCCCACGTATGCCGCCATGATTGCCACCTTGGACGACGCCGTGGGCCGACTGATGCGGAAAGTCGACGAGCTGCAACTGACCTCGAGAACGATATTTATTTTCACCAGCGACAATGGCGGGCTGCACGTACTCGAATCGCCCGGCACTCCGGCCACGCGCAACGATCCCTATCGCGCGGGCAAAGGCTACGTTTATGAGGGGGGGCTGCGCGAACCGCTGATTGTCCGCTGGCCAGACGTCGTGGCCCCGGCATCCGTGACGGATACTCCGGTCGTGCTGACCGACCTCGTCCCCACCTTGCTCGAGGCCGCCGGGATCGACGTGGCCCGGACCGTCGGACCGCTCGATGGAATCAGCCTCGGTGGGTTGCTGCGAGGCGAGAAGCCTGCCGAGCGAACCTTGTACTGGCATTTTCCCAACTACACCAACCAGGGCGGGCGCCCTGCCGGCGCCGTGCGACAAGGTCCGTGGAAGCTGATCGAGCACTTCGAGGACGGAACACTCGAACTGTTCAACCTCGACAAGGACAGGGGGGAGGCGAGTAATCTCGCCAGCGAGCTGCCCGAGCGGGCAGCCTCGCTCCGTGCCGAACTGGCGGACTGGCGAACGCGGGTCGGCGCCCAGATGCCCGTCGCGAATCCAGCTTTCGAGGCCGGGCTGCACGAGATGCTGTACGTTCAACAGGATCCGTCTCGATTGCAGTCGGCGGCGACTGCCGCCGAGACCGCTTTAGCGTGGCAAAGCTGGCGGGCTGCGATGAACGGCGCCGTGCGCGGACACCGACCCTGGATCACGCCGCCATCCGGAGACATCCGCTTGCTGGCCCGCGACGCGCGCGTGCATGGCGAACGATTGCGGTATGAACCTGAGTCCCACAAGGACGTGCTCGGATACTGGACGAATCCCGCCGATTGGGCTGAATGGGAGTTTTCCGTGCCATCGGCAGGCCGATACGAAGTCGAGGTCCAGCAGGGCTGCGGGCGAAAGAGCGGAGGTGCCCAGGTGACCGTGCAGGTGGCGGACCAGTCGCTCGAGTTCACCGTCATCGAAACGGGTCATTTTCAGCACATGATTCAACGCACGATTGGCCAGGTGGAACTGGCAGCCGGCCCCGTGTCGTTGGCGGTCAAACCGCAAACCAAACCTGGGCCGGCAGTCATGGACCTGCGCCGCGTCGTCTTACGGCCGGTCCGACCGTAGGACATCGTCCCCGAGTTACTTCCCGTGCCCGCCTCGTGATGGCGAGCACCCATTCCGTACACACATGAGTGGATACAAGAGGAATCGAGCATGCTACCTGGAGTGAAACAGTTCGATTTGACTGGCAAGGTTGCGGTCGTAACGGGCGGATCCAAGGGACTGGGACTGGCCATGGCCGCCGGTCTGGCCTCGGCAGGTGCCGATATCATGCTCGTCAGCCGTCACGAACAGGAGGCGGTGGAGGCCGCGACAAGCCTTGCGGCCGACTTCGGCCACACGGCCGTGGGGTTTCAGGCCGACGTACGTCAGCCGAACGACGTCGCCTCGTTCACTCAGGCGGCCCTCGCCCGCTGGGGGCGGATCGATATCCTGATCAACAGCGCCGGCATCAACATCCGCGGACCGATTGACGAAGTCACGTGGGATGATTTCCGGAAAGTCCAGCAGACGAACGTCGACGGCCTGTGGCTGTGTTGTCGCTCGGTCGTCCCGCACATGAAGCAGGCCGGGAGAGGAAAGATCATCAACCTGGCCAGCACTCTCGGACTAGTGGGTCTCGCGAATCGGACGCCGTATGCGTCAAGCAAGGGTGCCGTCGTGCAGATGACGAGGGCGCTTGGGCTGGAGCTCGCGCCGTTCGGCATCAACGTGAACGCCATCTGCCCCGGCCCTTTCCTCACGGAGATGAATGTCCCGATTGCGGAGACAGAGGAAGGGAAGAAGTTCGTCGTTGGCGCCACAGCGCTCAAACGCTGGGGCCGCATGGAAGAGATCCAGGGGGCGGCCATCTATCTGGCCAGCGACGCCGCCAGCTACATGGTCGGCAGCATGCTCGTCGTCGATGGTGGCTGGACGGCGCACTAGTGCTGTTTCCGGTTGACAAGTTTCGCGCCAGCATCGACGAATGGGTGCCACTCAGTGAGGTCTGCTTTACCCAAAACTGCGCGAAAGTTATGAACCGGAAGCGGCACTAGCCAGCCTCGCTGGCCGATTGGGATGGCGCCGCCCTCCGCGCCGACAACACGATGCGCTCGTGGTCGAGCAGCCAGCGCTTGCGTGCCAGACCTCCGGCATATCCCGTCAGCGAACCATCGGAGCCCACCACCCGGTGACACGGGACGATAATCGCCAGTTGGTTGGCGCCATTGGCGCGGGCGACTGCGCGCACGGCTGCCGGCATGCCGATCGCAGCAGCTTGCTGCGCATAGGACCGGGTTGTCCCCGCCGGAATGGTGAGGAGCTGTTCCCAGACTTGCTGCTGAAAAGCCGTACCGCGCCAGGCGACCGGAGTCGAGAACTCGAGCGATTCGCCCGCGAAATACCGAGTGAGCTCCGTGCGGATCGATTCCAACAGCGGATGAGGGGCAGGCACAATGGCGGCCTGCGTACGTCTCCGCAGGCACAAGATTTCACGTTCCAGTCCGCGCCGATCTGCGAACTCGAGCAAGTTCAGAGCGTGTTCGCTGGCCAGCGCCACCATGGTTCCCAAAGGCGTATCAATCCAGTCGGCATAGAGCAGCGTACCGGTATAGTCCTTAGGGGGCGCCCCGAGCAGCCTGCAGAACGCGTCGCGAAAGCCACTTCCCGACTCGAAGCCCGTGTCCAGCTGCACGTCGATGACACGTCGCCCGGCACGAAGCTGCTGCACGGCCAGCCCCAGCCGCCGAGTTCGGGCATACGCGGCGAACGTCATTCCAAAACGGGACTTGAAGTGGCGCCGAACCGTCGACGCATCGAGCCCCAGCTGCCGCAGATCTTGTTCGCTCCACCGACGGTCCGGATTGGAGTCAATGGCCTCGATCAGGGTGCGAATGGCAGTCGAGGCCTCGCCGGGCGGCGACAAGGGCCGACAGCGCCGACACGGTCGGTAACCGGCCCGCAGAGCCTCGTCCAAAGACCGAAAGAACTCGCAGTTCTCAAACTTCGGCTTACGAGCCGAGCAGCCGGGGCGGCAAAAGATCCCGGTCGTTACGATACCCACGTAAAAGGTCCCTTCGTAATCGGAATCGCGTTGGACCAGCGCCGCATAATATCGTCGCCGATCCGCAGGTGAAATTGTCATGGGCCTGGTTCCTTAGGTTGCGAAACGTCAGCCATAGGATGACCGGTACCGAAGCACCGCGCCGCCGGAAATCGGGCAGTGAATTCCTGTCGGGAAACGTTCTAGCGCCGAGGCCTAATCGGGCAGATGGTGAAGTCCGAGGACAGCTACCCCCGTCGAGGGCCGGGTGTTAGTGTAGTGCTTCACTTGAAACGTGCGGGGAGGGCTGGCCACCCCGCTCGCATCCTGCATGATCACGGCAGTCCCAGAGGTTGCCTCGTCACGGAGAACTCCACCATGTATCACCGCCTATTGTCCATCATTCCGTTGGCCCTGATCTGCCCGGCCTTGGTTGCTCAGGAACCGGGAAACAACGTACCCGCGGAACCGGCCGGCATGCGAGCCCTGTTCAATGGCAGCGACCTGACGGGATGGGATGGTGATCCACGGCTGTGGAGCGTCAAAGACGGCGTCCTGCACGGCGAGACTACCGAGGAAAAGCCGGCGAAGGGTAATACCTTCCTCATCTGGAAAGACGGCAAGATCAAGGATTTCGATCTCCGGTTGTCTTTCCGATGCACCGCGACGAACAACTCCGGTATCCAGTACCGCTCACGGCACATCACGGACGGTAAAGTGAACAACGCCTGGGTGGTGCGCGGTTACCAGCATGAACTGCGCAATGAAACGAAACTGCCCAGCGTCGCGGGGTTCATCTATGACGAAGGCGGGAAGCGTGGGCGTACTTGCCTGGTGGGCGAGAAGGCCACTTGGCAAGCGGACGGCAAAAAAGTCATTCATGCCACGCTGATCGATCAGGCCGGCTACGAAAAACTCTTTCGGCTGGACGACTGGAACGACGTGGCGATCATCGCCCAGGGCAACCATATCCAGCACTACTTGAACGGTCGGTTGATTTTGGATTTCACCGATGAGGATCCGCAAGGCGCATTCCGAGAGGGGATTTTGGCGCTCCAGCTGCATGCTGGCCGTCCGATGTGGGCGGAGTTCAAGAACATCCGTATCCAGGAATTGCCGTAGGCACGGGCAAGCCGTTCGGACGGAGGTTGCGCGAGCGGCGGATGGCCGCCAGCCAAGAAAAACGAAGGCCCGACCTTGTTGCCAAGGTCGGGCCTCGATGGCTCGCAAAGTCAAAAGGTGATCTTCACGAGTGGTGGCTGGCCTTGCGGACAGCCCGCCGGCCGCCGTCAGGCCGTGCCACCTCGTTGGCAACTACAGAAATAATTCACTGGACCACCTCCTTCCCACTAGGGTTGCTTCCCCACCCCGGTCGCCTGCCACAGACGCGACCCGAGTGAGCCTCTAGTCCATCGTGGTGCGTTACCACGAACGTCTACACAATCATGTGCCGAATTGCCATAAAAGGCAAGATCGATTCATGCTGTGTGCTTCTTCCAGACACCGACGCTGGCCAGAGGTTCGCGCAGAGAATCTCCCGCAGAGACCGCCGAGACCGCTGAGGAAGCCGCCTGCCTCACTCTGCGAGCTCCGCGGCCTCGGCGGGAAACGGGTCTTACTACCGACCAAAGCATCGGGCGCCCCCGTGGTTCAGGGCTCTGACATTC
>JBFWYF010000447.1:0-6294 GCA_050186685.1 Pirellulaceae bacterium | reverse complement strand
CACCCGGTACATCGACGATCCGGCCGGCCGGTACCAGAAAATAGCCCGATCCGCGTCTCCGACGGGGACGCCCGCCCCGGCGTAGTGCGCTTCGGATTCGGGAGGCAGCGTAGCGATGAACTGGAAGCCGCGAGCGATGCGCAAGAGTTCATCCATTTGGGTTTTAGACGGTCCCTTGCCTTTTTCCATCCCCTGCTTCGCGAGATACTGGGCGACGTACATGGCAATGGCCGCACTATCGAGTCCGCCGGGAAACTCGCCGGCTAGTTTCGTTCCCAACCGCAACGCGGCGAGAAAGTCTCGTTCCCCGGGCGGGGATGCGTCGACGTCGGCCTGGACGACCTGGTAGCCTTCGGGCACCGCCACCCGGAAGAGTGATTCGTCGAGGTCCACGTTGAATTCATAATTGCTCATCACGACTTCGGTCTGCGGAGGTCCGGCCATCGTCGCTTCGATGCGAACGGGTAAGTTGGTGCGCGGATCGGCCCACAAAGTCATCGGTTGCGGCCCTGTCAAGAAGCGAACACCGACGACACGGCGGCCATCCAGCTGCTTCTCGCCCAATTGCTCGATCTTCTTATCGGGGTTTGCCATGGCCTCGCGCATCGATTCCCGGATCACCTCGAACTGATTCATCTGCATCGTGCGCCGGGATTCCGCAGGCACATTAACCAGGTTAAAAACTGTCGCCTGTTTGTTGATCGGATCCAGTCCGATCATCTTGCCCGCCTGCCAGTCGGCAATGTTGATATATCCATGGAGCAGTTCCTGGCGGAAGCGATTGGGCTCGAGAAAATATCCTTTCATGATTTGAGCCGGCTGACCCACGACCTGGGCCGTCATATCGAACCGTGCCGAGTGCGCCTGCATCATCTGATCCACGACCTGGTCCAGCTCAAAGGCCGGGGTGCTATCCGTCTGAGCCAGCCAGACCACCATGGCCACGAGAATTGTCGCCGCCGTCCAGTGGGGAATTCGGTATCGCATGAGAGTTCGTCCTAATTGCTGGAGCCTGATAGGCAGGGTTTTCCTCGCGCGTGCAACGGAATGCTCGCTCAAGACACGAGCCTTGAGCCGCTCGCGATGTTCGTCACGGGCAGACGTGTCGACGGGTAATTGCTGGAACAGTCGCTCCCAGTCGCCATTCTCTTCGTTACTCATTCATTTACCTCGCCAGGGACCGGGCAGGGGGGGCTGCGGAACGTCGCGATCACGGAGGCGCTCGCGCAACTTGCGAAGGGCGCGATTCAGGGCCACGCGCACATGTCCGGGCGTGATGTCGAGTACCTCGCCAATCTGTTCGTGTTTGAGTCCGGCGAAAAAGCGGAGCGAAACGATGGCCTGCTCTCGCTCCGGCAACTCGCCCAAGGCCCGGTACAGGGGTTCCCACTCGAGGGAAGCTGCCGAGGACAAGAGCGGCGCCGCGATCTCGGCCGGGATCGCTCGCATGCGAGCGGCCGCTTCCAACAGGACCCGCCGGCGCAGCGACTGGCGCAGATGAGCCTGGATTTCGTTGGTGGCGATCCGAAACAGCCATCGGCGAAAATCCTCGACGCGCGTACCGGAAAAGCCAGGTATGTGGACTGCCACCTTGAGGAACACTTCCGAAGTGACATCCTCGGCCACCGCGCGCTCCAACAGCCGGCGCACGGTGTACGCAAAGATCAGCGGATAGAAATGGTCGAACAGCTGCCCTAATGCCGTGGAGTCGGTTCGGGCCGCGATCACCACTGCATCCGTCACGTCGCACGGGCCTGGTTCCGGGCTGTCGGTCATGTTGCTAATATCAATGCGCGAACGGCCCGAATGTTACAGGGCAACCCAAAAAAGCGGGATGAAGGCGACTCGAGCTAGGGTCGCCGGGAAAATCTCTTCCTATGCCTGCCATCCCCCACGTAAGGCGCCTTTGCGATGTGTGCATCCCCGGTGGCCTCGATGGTCTTCGCAACTCTTCTGGTGTCCTCGGTTTGTCTCGGTCAGGCGGCGAACCCGCCCGCTCCGGACTTACCTCGTCCTGTCAAGTCGCGACAACAGCTGTCCCTCAAGTCGCCAACCTTCACATTCGTCCGCATCCAACATTCGGTAGCGCCGGCCCGGGGGCGGCGGGCCGCCCACTGGGCGACGGACTATCCAGACAGTGACATCCAACTGACCGCACGCATCGCGGCGGATATCGGCATGGCGACGAATGCCAAAGGGCAGGTTCTGCGGCTGACCGACCCCCAGCTGAAGAGTTTCCCGTTTATCTACTTGGTCGAACCCGGTTCGCTGGAGCTGACGGATGCCGAAGTCGAGAGCCTCCGCGAGTACTTAACGGGTGGCGGATTCCTGATGGTGGACGACTGCTGGGGCGCCGCCGAACGCGAGAGATGTCTTGCGCAGTTCAAGCGAGTTTTTCCTGATCGTGAACCTCGCGAACTTCCGCTCCATCACGAAATTTTCCACTGTTTCTACGACCTCACCGAAAAGCCGCAAGTTCCCAGCGTCCACACCTGGGCAAGCCGAGCGTCCCAGGATCTGCCGGCGGTCTCCTATCAGGGACTCTTCGATGACGCGGGCCGGATGGCTGTCATCCTGTGCCTCAATACGGATCTCGGCGATGGCTGGGAACGCTCAGGTGACGACGAACGATACGCGCGTGAGATGTCCCAGCGGCGCGCTTTCCCCATGGGCGTCAATATCGTCGTCTATGCGTTAACCCACTGACAATCTCATGTTGCCGCGCTCGCCGACGGCTGGTGCGCCCCACGAGCCCGCATGCCGGGTAGGGTCAGCGTAAGGGAATGCCGGCTGGCGACGTGCTCCACGTTCGCAATTCCCGGGGACTCAGTGCAGCAATATGCCGTCCGTCCATGTCGACGGCAATGTTCGTCGCACCTCCCGTGGGGCCGCCCAACCGCAATACTTCTTCTCCGGTCGCCACCTCCCATAGCACGAGTGCGGCGCGGCTGGCCGTGACCAGCCGCTCGCCGTCTGGCGTGAAGACCGCCTGGCGCGCCGGGGACGAGGGGAGTTGCAACACGGCGCGGGCATTACCTGTACCGCAGTCCCAGATTCGCACCGTGCGATCGACGCCGCAAGTCGCCAGGAGTCGACCATCGGGGCTGAATGCGACGCCTGTGACCGACCCCGAGTGGCCGTCGAGCATTCGCTCCGTCGAGCCCTGCTGTGTACCCCGAATCCGCACGATCCCACCTTCGTCGGAACTGGCCTGCCTGCTCCCGTCCGCACTGAATGCCAGGCTCAGTACCGCTCGCTGATGGCCGCGATCGGACTCTCCCTGAAGCTCGCCGGTTTCCGCATTCAAGTACCGAATTTCGCCCGTGGCCAGCCCGACGGCAATTAAGTTGCCGCGGGGGTCGAAGGCAAGGCTGTATGGTACCTGGTCGTCTGGCCAGGAAGCCGACCAGCGATTATGGAGATCCGCGTCATAGAACCTGACCTCGGGCGGTTCTCGACAGGCGACCGCCAGTGCCGTGCCCGACACGGAATAAGCCAGCGCGGCAGGCGGCCCCGGCAACGCAACGGCCGGACGCGACTCCCGCCCTTCGTCCGCGTTCCAGAATGACAGCGCATGCCCCCGATTTTGTGCAGCAGTGATCGCCAATTCGCCGGTTCCCGGTCGAAATGCGAGGGAGGGTTCCTCGGAACTGGTCAGCACATATCGCCGCGAATCTTGCATCTGCGCGATATCCCACAACCGAATCTCCTGGTCCCGCCCCCCAGTAGCCACGCGCCGGCTGTCCGGAGTGAAGGCCAACGACGTGATGGATTCGCGATGGCCACGAAACGTCGCCGTCTCGACGCCGTCGGCGACACTCCAGAGCCGCAGGATTCCGTCGTCGCCCGCCGTCGCCGCCGTCGCTCCATCGGGACTGAGCCCCGCCGGTCCGGCGACCGTCAACGAGAGCAATTCTACGCCCTGGTCCGTCCAAACTCGCAGGTTCCTTTCTCCGAGGACCGCCCAGCGTCTTCCTGCGCGGTCGCTGCTGATCGACATCGGCCCAAACGGTACCTGCCAGCCGCTGCCAACCGGCTGGCCGTCCGAGTCCCAAAACGCGAGATCGCCGGTATATCGTCCGGCATCGTCAGGCTTCCGAGCAACCGTGACAAGACGCCCGTCGGGATGGAACATGGCAGCCACATACGCCATGGCCGCGGTGGAGGGCAGCTTCCAAGCCGGCGGGCCGCCGGTTGCGTCCCACACCTGAACCGAACCATCGCCGGTCACGGCCACCAGCCGCCGTCCGTCGCCAGAGTAGCTCAAATGCCGAACCGGCGTATCGTCTCCGACTCGTTGGGCGGTATCTTGCCCGCCGGCCTGCCAGAGATGGATCCCGCCTGGGCCCTCCGTTGCGACGGCGAGCATCTGACCGTCGGGACTGAATGCGATACTGGCGACAGGACCCGTGGGCAGCGTAAACGTGCGCAGTAGATCGTTCGTGACGCTGTCCCAGATGTGAATCACCCCCCCGACATCGCCTGTTGCCAGCTGCCGGCCATCCCGGCTGAAGGCTACCCCGGTCACCTCGGACCGATGATGCCGCAAGACCGGTGTATCTTCGACAAGCAGTCCTCGCAGGTAATACCATTCCCACGCTCGCCAAGCCTCGGGACATCGATCAAGATAGTCGCGCGCTCGATCGATCCGATTCGCCAACCACTCGCGGTGGGCGAGGCTGACCTCCCGCAAATACAGTCTTGATTCGACGCGGTGCAGAGCAATGGACGGCAGAGACGCCGGTCGGGGCGCTTGTCGCCGCAGCCAAACCACGCTGGCCGCACCGGCCACCAGGACCAGGGCAAGTGCCACTAGCCATTTCGCGACAACAACGTAGCGGCGCCAGCCGCGCGACGCACGCTTGTTAAAACCCACGGCCAACTGTCTCGGTCGTACAGGTGCTGGCACCGGCAGATCGGTTGGCTCGTCAACAGCTGGCAGGTCGAGGGCCGCATCGGTATCGAACACGGCTCGCAA
The DNA here is from genome assembly GCA_050186685.1 of Pirellulaceae bacterium. Lineage (GTDB taxonomy): Bacteria > Planctomycetota > Planctomycetia > Pirellulales > Pirellulaceae > CAZFLF01. The sequence continues at coordinate 1,316 of JBFWYF010000447.1, read as the reverse complement.
CGATTCGGCCAGCTGCGGAAACCTCGCTAGATATTCCTCGAAGGTTACCAATTCTCCTGCTTCGCGCCGCAGCAGCACCTCATTATGGATCAGGTCCAACACGGCACCCGAGTCTGCAGGCCAGTTGTCTTGTTGCCTCCGGTACGCCTCGACCGTCACCCGGTCCTTTCTGCGCAAACGGTCTCGCTGGTCCTGCAGCAATGCGGTGAGCTGGCGCTGAGGCCGCTTGCGTGAAGGACGGTCGGACGGCGAACTCTCACGAGACATAATAGTTCCTGATCCATACGCAACTCCCGAGGAAACACGAACCCTGGCTCGCATTCGGCACGCCGCGCCGAACCATCGCTTCGCCGGCGTTGTTCGCGGCGATTGCAAATAAGGAGCCGGCGATCCGCTCCGGCGTTTCAGGAAGTCGACGGATTCGCAGCCGGGCTGGCTGGCGGCGTCTCGCGCAGCGGGAGTGGTGATGTAGAAGGCCGAGTGTCACGGCTGATTGTATCGCTGTCGCGGCATTTGGCGAGACAGGCAGCGTCGATTCACTCGACGGAGGATCGCTGCGGCATCAACCGCGGCCTTTTCCTGCCTCCTCAGACCGCGCTCTTCAGCCGGGACGGGAGGTGAAGAGAAGTTCTTTACTCGGTGAGCCTAACCGAGATACTCTCATGCTAGCGTGGATCGGCTCTTCCGGTGGCGGCCGACTGGCAGCTGCGGACGACTTCGCGAGCCGGACCGCTCGTGACATTCAATGCCGGACACAGGTTACTGTACCGGACGGCTCTTCCGACCTTGCGTTACGGTTCGACGGAATCCATCCGCCGACGGCTGTGCGGATTGCCATTGTGGGAGGACGGCGCGGTACGCGGCGGCACGCCGACCACAATGGAAAAGTAGCCGGGATGGGAGTCGAACCCACACACCCCTAACGGGATACAGGATTTTAAGTCCTGTGCGTCTGCCATTCCGCCACCCGGCCCAATTCGTTTGCCACCGCTCACCCCCCTCGTCGCCCAAAGCGTCCAGCGGCAATAGCTTCGGCGCTGTTATAGCTTTCGCGACCGCTCGCCGCCAGCATGCAGTGTGGCACGACGCGCCGCCGTCGTCGACTTACCATCCGCCATTTGCTATCGGTATGCAGACGGCACAGGCAAAAGGCCTGAGTGCGAGATGCGGGAACACGACGGCGGAGCGTCGTGCCACACTGCCTGACCCCTCCGCAAATAAGAATGAGGGCATCCAATACCCCTCCAGAGACTAGCACTCGAGCGGAGGATGTACCGCAGAGGCCGCAGGGAAAATGCCATTGGCGCAAGCCTCTC
>JBFWYF010000446.1:0-6297 GCA_050186685.1 Pirellulaceae bacterium | reverse complement strand
CCGCTTGTTACCGTCCATCGACCATTGTCTGAGCGGGTTCCTCACGGACCTGGCGAATCGTGGCCTGTTGTCCGAGACGCTGGTCGTCATGTGTGGCGAAATGGGACGCACCCCCAAGATCTCGCCGATCAGCCCCAACGGCACGAATGCTTCGGGTGAGCCATTCACTCCAGGCCGCCATCATTGGGGCGATGTGTTTCCGTGCCTGTTCGCCGGAGGCGGCGTTCAGCCCGGACGGATCATCGGGAAGACGGATGCCGAGGCGGGACTGCCGGAATCCGATGCCTACACGCCGGAGGACCTGGCCGCCACCGTTTTCCATTGCCTGGGCGTCGGCCCCGACCGCGAGTTCCAGGATGCATCGGGGCGCACCTACCGCGTCGTACGTGGCGAGCCGATTCGCGAGTTGTTCTAGTGCCGCTTGCCGTGCCCTGTTTCGCGCGCGGACCAGTCGCTTAACCTATCGGATGTGCCCATGCTGCTGCGCTGCTGCCTGTCGTGGACCTGCCTATGGATCGGACTATCCGTGGCTCACGCCGCGGAGCGAACCGTCCTGATCGACGATTCGTTCGAAGATTTCGCCGCAGGAACTCCGGACGACGGAGGACACAATGTCTACGTGGCACGTGACGGAACGTTGCGGACCATTCAACGCTTCGACCTGAACGGCGACGGTTACCTCGACATCCTGTTCAATTGCACGCACAACACCTACCAGATGCTTCCGCCCTCGGTGGGTTCGGTATCAGCCGCTCGGGCGGCTTTCACCGGCGAAATTGCTGTCGAAGGATCCCAGCATTGCGTCGTCGCGGATTTGAATCGCGATGGATACGACGACATCGTTTTTTGCCCGAACGGTATTGGCGTGCACCACGATCGACGGTTTGTCATGGTGGCTTGGGGCAGCGTGGACGGCTGGACAGCTCAGCATGTCAACTCGCCGCTGCCCATGAATGCGGCGTCGAAGGTTGATGTAGCGGACCTGAACGGCGACGGATGGCTCGACATTGCCGTGTTGGGAGCGCAGCGGTGGCTGCCCAATCAGCCACTGGGGCGGATCATCCGGATCTACTGGGGAAGCGCGAGTGGTTACCAGGTGACGCGACTGCACGACCTTGGTGTTCCCGGAGCGGTGGATCTGGCCTCGGCCGATTTCGACCTCGACGGGCACCGGGATCTTGTCGTGCTGCGCGGCGAGGGTCGTCTTTCCATTTTTTGGCGGCCTGCCGCCGGCACGCCTCAGCCGGATACCACGGAGACGGCGCATGACGATTCCGAGGCGTCCTGCCTCGCGGCGGCCGATGTTACGGGAGATGGGAGACCCGACCTGGTCATTGGCTCGCGCCTGGCACGGCTGACCGTTGTCCCCGCCGGTCCCGATCGGACTTGGCAGGCGGCGCGCCCGTCGCCCGCCTTTCCCGCCACCCAGATTACCATCAGCGACCTGGATGCCGATCACAAGGCGGATGCGGTTCTGACTCAGTTTGACCAGGCGCGCGCCGCGGGCGGCGAGCAGGCCGGCGCAGGTCAGGGTGCGCAGGATGTCGTGCGCATTCTCTGGGGAGCGACCAACGGATTTTCCGTGGACCGGTCGACTCGGCTCACGATCCCGCTGGCCGTCGCAACGGCCGCCGGCGACCTGGACGGCGACGGGCACACCGATCTGGCTGTGGCCATCCACCAGGGCACCGACACCTTCGCAGGCGAGTCGCAGGTCTACTTCGGTTCGGGGCGGGAATTCGTGCGAGGGGCGAGTGGATTTCGCACGTCGGGAACCCTGCACGTCGCCATCGCTCCCGCCCGGTCGGGCCGACCCGCCCAGGCTATTTTCTGCAACAGCATTGGGGGCCAGCTGGACGAAGCCGTTCCCTTACATCTGTATTGGGGCAGTGCTCATGGGTTCGATCCGCAGCGGATCTGGAAAATCCCCATGCACAGCGGCTACGAAGCCAGCGCCGCGGACCTCGATGCCGACGGCCATACCGATCTCGTCGTGCTGAATTCGGGACACGCCGGCGAGCATTCCCACGCGGATCCGACGCTGGGCGCGAATATTCTGTGGGGTGGTCCGCAAGGACTCGAACAGTCCTCCCGCCGCACGGTATTGCACGAACACTTCCTGGGAACTAGTTCCACCGCCGACCTGAATCGCGATGGTTATCTCGATCTCGTCCTGGAGCCGTTTGCTCCCGAAGAAGGAAGCCCTTCCGAACAACTCTTTCTGTACTACGGCAGTGCCGAGGGATTCTCGGTCAAACAGCGGGTAGCGTTGGCCGTCGAAGGCTATGCCCAGGAACACATGCTCGCCGATTTCAATCGGGACCACTGGCTGGATATTGCCGTCACGACGCGAAAGCACGACTGCATTCGGATTTTCTGGGGCAGTCCCCAGGGGTTCGACGTAGCGCGCGAACAGCGATTGTTCGTCGCCGGGCCCGTCGGAGTCGACGCGGCGGATATGAACGGAGACGGCTGGCTAGATGTTCTGGCCGGCAGCTACAACGATCCCGTTTCGGGGCACCGGGACATGGGATCCGTGCTCTTTTGGGGATCCCCCGCAGGCTTTCAACATGCGCGGGCCCAGTGGTTACCAGGCTTCTCGCCGCTAGGGCGCACGATCGCTGACCTCGACTCGGACGGTCACCTAGATCTCGTATCGCCCCAGCACAGCGGCGAACTGACGCGCGAGGACCTGGCCTGCCATATTTATTGGGGCAGTCCGACGGGGTTGGCCACCCGCCGCCGCACCACGTTTTTCGCCGATTCGGTCAACGACTCGATGGTGGCGGATTTCAATAGCGACGGCCTGCTGGACCTGGTCGTCAACTGCCACACGCGTCACGGCGACCACCGCACACAGTCGCGCGTGTTGTTTAATGACGGTCACCGGTTCACCGAACCGAAAATTCAGCGACTGCCCACGAACGGACCGCACCTCCTGTGGGCTCAGGACGTCGGCAACGTGTATGACCGCCGCTACCGCGAATCGTTCACCTCGCGCGTCGTTCCATGGGACGGCACCGGGGGCCGGTTCACCGTTCGGGGACGGGGGCAGGTCGGTAGCGGAACCCGGCTGTCCTTCGCCGTTCGCTCCGCAGAGAACCGGGAGGCACTGCAACAGGCTCCGTGGCAGCCCGTGGAACAGGAGGCCTTTACGTTGGAGAGCGGCCAGCGCCTGTTTCAATACCGGGCGATTCTCCAGTCGGACAACGGAGATCGGTATCCTGTGGTCGACCGCGTGGAGGTTCGATGTCTCGAGTCCCCGTAACGCCGCCCCATCCTCTGCGTCCCCCGCGCCCTCTGCGGGAGACCTTCCCCACTTCCGCCCTCATCGATTCCCAATCCATCCCGCGGAGCAATCGCCCTGGTCTCGTCGTCTATTGCGGTCGCTCGGCTCAGATCCTAGCCTTACGACCAGAATTTTCGTGAATTGTTCCCCCTGCGTCCGACCGATCGACGCAACCTTTCCCGGATTCATTCCTCAACGTTCGCCCGGAGAGCCAATCGCGTGACGCAGGCCAAGCAGACAGTAGGTGTGGGGATAGTCGGCAGCGGTTTCATGGGGCTGACCTACAGCGAGGTGGTCGCACGCCACGCTCAGGGAGCTCGGCTCGCAGCGGTGGCGGGCGGGCGACGAGCCGCTCAACTGGCCTCGGACTATGGCGTGCCCCACGCCGCGACCGTCGCCGAGTTGGTAGCCCGCGCGGATGTCGATGCCGTCGTGCTGGCCACGCCGGACCAGGATCGGCCGGCACTGACGCGACTGGCGGCTCAGGCCGGTAAGCACGTGCTCGCGGAAAAGCCGATGGCTCCGACGGTCGCGGAGTGCGACCAGATGATTCGCGATTGCCAGGCGGCCGGCGTGAACCTGGCGGTCGTCAAGACGGAGCGATTCCGCAAGATCACGTTACGAGCTAAGCAGCTGATCGACGAAGGCGTGCTCGGGCCGGTACGTATGCTCCGCACTGTGTCGGCATTTCCCTTGCCGCTAACCAAGCAGCTGTGCGACGAAAGGCAGTGGATGCTGGATCCGCGCAGCGGTGGTCTGTTCATGGGAATGGCCTCGCACAATACCGACTTCCTGCGTTGGCTGACCGGACGCAATGCGACGCAGGTGTTCGCCCAGGCAACGACGTTCAGCGAGGTGCCGTCGCCCAATCTATCCGTCATGGCCCAGATTGTGTTCGAGGGCGGCGTGATGGCGCACATGTGGATCACGGCCGAATTGCCGTCCCCCAGCTGGCCAAGCAGCGAAGTGCGGTTTCAAGTGACTGGCCGGGACGCGATGTTCGATCTCGAGAACTTCGAGTACCTGGACTTGGGTCGCGGCGAGAAATGGGAACGGATCTATACACCGGAACGGTTCGACTATCTGAAGGAACCCAAATCGCCGATTCGACTGTTCCCCCATATCGGAGTCATCCAGGAGTTCGTCGACAGCATTCGCGAACAGCGTCCACCGGCCGTGGGCGGCGCGGACGGGCGAGCCGCGGTCGAGATCTGTGAAGCGTGTCTGGTGTCCGCCCGCACGGGCGCCGCGGTATCGCTGCCTCTCGCCGCGAGTGCGTCATGACGAACGAACTCGACGGATCCCCCGCGGGAACGTGTCCGCTCAGCTGGCCCGAGCAGCGCCGGAATCTCGTCGTGTTCGCGCTGTGCACGGGCATGCAGTACCTTGCGGCGCCGGTTCTGTACGTGGGCATTACGCAGGCATCCCTCTGCCATAAGCTGGGAGCCGACGCACGCACGGCCAATTTGCCCGGCACGCTGTTCTTTGCCATGACGGCGATGCCGGCGTTGATTGCCTGGTTGTCGCCGAGCGGTCACGTGCTCAAGCGGAACCTGTCGCTTTGTTACGCGATCTGTGCGGCCATGCTGGCCGTTGTGGCCGGCACATTGATGCTGGACGGGAGCGACCAGCTGAAGTTGGGAGTCGTCATCTTGCAGGGAGGGGTTTCCGGAGCGGTCATGCCCGCGGCAATTGCCTTCCTGTGGGAAGCGGTGGGAAGGGGATCCGACGATGCAAGGCGCGGATTTGCGTTGAGCCTGGCCTTCGGTGCCGGCCCGCTGTTGGCGGTGCTCGGTTCGTTCGGCCAGAGTGTGCTGCTGGGAGGAAACTTTTTCGGTTGGGGGTTCCCTGGAGTCGCCTATCCGTGGAACTTTGTCATCCTGTTCGGTGTTGGCAGCCCGGTCATGATCCTGGCGGCAGTGATCAGCCAGCTGCTGATCCTTCCGCCCGCCGAACACGACGCGCGGCGCGAGTCGCTGGCCCAGGTCGTCGGGTTGCTGGTCGGCATTCCCATGATGTTTGCGTCCGTGTACCTGCTGTATCAGGCGGGTGCCCTGGAAACGGCAGGCGGAAGTGCGGGCGGTGAAGGCGGTCTCGCCGGCTGGTACCGCGGTGCCGGCTACGGCGCCGGTGCTTTGGCCGCGATGGGAATCATCTATCATTTCCGCGCACTGCTCGGACAACGCACTCTGCTGCTGGCGACCCTGGTAACGATTCTCGTTTACTCGGGAAACATGATTCCCTCGAACATGAATTTGTACTCGGCCGAGGTGTTGGGCGACGCGCCGGAGAAGTACGCCGGCCTGCAAAATACGCTACGGTTCGGGTTCAAGGTCCTGGCTGGCTTCGGGCTCGGGTGGATGCTGACGCGGACGAGCCCGCGAGCCGGACTGCTGGCCACCTCGACCATTTTCCTGGTCGCCCAGCTCTGGGCTTTGTTCGTGACTGGAAAGTGGTACCTCGTGGCGTTCGGCATTTTCGGGGCCGGGGAATTGATTGGAGTCTATTCGCCGAACTACATCGTGTCAGCGTCCCGCCGGTCGGACCTCCGGCAAAACATGGCCTTCATGACCATGATGATGGTGCCCGCGGCACCCGCGGGCTACTTGTACGGAGCGATTGCCGACGCCGTGAAGGCAAGCAGCTGGACGCTGGGCAACCTGTCCCCCGCGGCGCTGGGATTCCGGCTGAGCTTCTTGACCTGCGCGATTCTTATCCTGAGCGGTATCGTGCTGGCGGTGACCACTTTGCCGAAGCATCCGCGACCGCCTGCGTAGTGCCGCTCCGACGTGAAGAGTTTGGTGGTTGGATTAATCGTTTAACCCGTAGCCGCAGGCGAGGACCACGTTCCCTTGAGCCTCGCCCGCAGGCCGGCTGAAAAATTACCAGGAGAATGACGGAGATGCCTGCACTGCGCGACCTTGCCACGGGTCGAATCGACGAACGGGAGTCCGCATTTCCCCACGCGGTCCAATTGCCGGGCGGCGACATCCTGGGTTCGTTCGGAG
>JBFWYF010000445.1:0-6302 GCA_050186685.1 Pirellulaceae bacterium | reverse complement strand
CTGACGGTCCCGCACCGTAGCCGTGAGAACCGGAGGAACCGTACGGCGGACACGGAGTACAATTACAGCCGGGCCCACCCCGCACCATCCCGGTCAGGAAGGCGCGGCAACCTGGGCAGTCCGGATAGTGGGCGAACGAGACGACCGTCGGCCGCGCGCTCGCGCGATCGCTGACGAAGCCGCCACCATCTGCCCAGACGGAACCAGTCAGCAGCACTCCCGCTGCACACGCGATCGAGGCTATACGACGCATCAGACAGTCCTTGTCACGGCGGTTCGGACTTGCCGCGCGCACGAACCGTCCGCGCGGCCAGAGTGGGCCCTTCATCCTCTTCGGCCCTACCGCGCCTGATCTTGAACTTTTCAGCCCCGGTTAATGGGGAGCGACCGTCACCCAGAGCGGGCTCGAGGCGTAGGTGGCTTTCATGACGAAGTTGAGCGACACGTTGGCCATCACGACCACCTGCTGCCTTTCGGCTGGCGCGGCGTTGGGAGCCGCCGTCAAGGTGATCAGCCCATCGACGTTCTGGCCCGTCAGCAGCGTCTTGCTGACCTTCAAATCCAACTTGACGCCCGGCGGCAGCGAGTCGCCATAGATGGTGTTGAGATGGTTGTACGTCACGTCCAGTGTCACGTTCTTGTCGAACCCAGGTGCCCGTTCGATCGTCACCGGGATCTGCTTCGATTCCCCCGGCTTCAACGTGACTTCGTAGCTGCCCAGCCGCACGTCGCGGATATCGGCACGCTCGCCGACACAGACCGTATGCATATCGGCGGGCCAATGTCCGCGCCCTCCGCCCGGCTGATAGATCTCCTGGTAACAGCGTGCCTCGGCGACGATCGGTGCGACGTCTGAAGGCGCGGCCTCCGCCGACGTAGAAGCCGGCGGCACCGCAGTGCCGCGGACGCGCACGTTGGATGCTTGCCAGGGAGCATCGTCGTCTGCCGTCAGCACGATACAGCCGTCCTGGCCGCCCGCCAGGATCCGGCCGCAGCTGGCCGTGACGGACGGCGGCAGCTCGTCGATGTGCAGCTGGATTTCTCCGGCGAAACCATGCAGCCGCTCGCACCGCACGAACAGAACGCTGGAAGTCCCCGGCGTCAGCTGCGTCTTGTCCGTGTCGATCCACAGGCGAAAGCCTGGCGCCGCGCGGGTCGCCGCGACGGTGTAGACAAAGTTCGCGCCGCCGCGTCCATGCAGGTCGCGGACCTCGACGACATACATCCCGTCGGCCGGCGCGGTCCAACCCTCGATCAGCGAATCCGAAGACCCGCGTTTTCCCATGCGCAGGTCGTCGTTCAGCGCGAGCGACTTCCCCTCCGCATCCAGTATGCGCAAATGCGAATCCATGGCAGATCCCTGGCGGCGAGCCCACACCTCGAACGAGTACGATTCGCCCTTGAGCGCCGCGAACCGGAAACAGTCGATATCTCCATCCCGTTCGATGCGCCCCGTCAGCTGGGTCGGCAGCATGGCCACTTGGGCCGACGCCGCCGTATCATTGCCGACCGGCTGCTCGACGAAGACCGGCTGGTCGCTAACCACCACCGCTACGGGGTTCGCTTGCGAGCCGGCCAGGGGGAGCGGCCAATCCTGGACGCCGCAGGGTTGCGCGTCGTCGACGCGGAGGATCGCGGCCGGCTCCGAGGGTAACTGGTACCCGACCAGTTGCAGACGCGCCACCTGGCCGCGTCCCACGGCCGCGGGGAACGCGGCGGTCACAAACGGCTGGTCGGTCACTTCCACGCAATATTCCCAGTACTGGTTGCCCTTGTAGCGCACGTCACGCAGTTCCAGGAAATAATCCCCCGCCCGTTCAAAACGATGGTGCAGAAACGGATCCCCGTAGAAGTAGTTATCGTTGGCGGCGACCGTCGTGCCTTGTTCGTTGCGGATAGTCAGGATCGGATCAATATGGCTCTGCAGGTCGTGAATGCGGTCCTGCAACCGCATGGATCGGACATGAAAGCTGAACGACTGGCCGGCTTCCGCGTGAAACCGGAAGAAGTCGACGTCCTCGTTGCGTTCGACGGCCCCGCAGATCGCCGCTGGCAGGGCCACCACCTGGGCCTGTTCGAGCGTATTGTTATCCCGCTGTTCCACGACCACGGGCTGATGCACCACTACCAGCTGACCGATGGTGCTGGCTCCGCGAGGCGTGACGATGCGAAAATCCCGCACACCCGGCAAGGCCTCGGTCGCTACGGTGAAGCGGATCTTCATCTCCTGCAGGTTCGGCGTTTCACCCGGTTTCGCCTCGGGCATCACCACTTCGCCCCGCACCCCGCTGCCCGCGACCAGTACGTCGAAAGTATCGAACATGCTGTAACGTGACTTGAGTGTGTGTTCGGTCGTATGCCCAATACGGGCTGCCACCGGCTGCAGGCTCATCAGCATCGGATACGCAGTCTGCGCCTCGGCCGAGCGGCTCAAGCATCCCGCAGCGGCCGCGAACAGGCTCAACCAACAGGTCAATCGCTTCATGGTTCTTTCGCTCCGCGCTCGAACGATCAATGTACAAACAGGAATTGCTTGGAATTAATGAGAGCCCACAGCAGGTCTTCATAGTATTCCTGGGGCGTGGGGCTGGCGGCGAGATGGTTCTGCGACGCCGCCAGTTCGGCGGTCGAAGGCTGCCGTCCCAAGGCGGCGAGATACAGCTGGGTCACCACATCCGCATGCGACCGCTTCTCGTTCAACAACTGAGCGATGCGTCCCTTGCCGTCGCCGATCTTGGCCGCCAGCACGTCGCCATTGAGCGTGTGCAAAGCCTGCGACAAGCTTTCGTCCGGCGAACGCTCGCATTCACAAACGCTCGCCCGCCGAGGCTTGGCAAATGTATTCAGGAAATAGTCGGGATACTCGGCGTCGGGCAATTCAATGGCCCGCGTCCCCTGCGGCAGATTCTGGAACTTCGTGGGCGAGCTCGTGACGCGATCGATCGCATCGAGCAGCGGCTCGGCAGGAATCCGCTTGACGAGGAAGTGGCTGTAAAAGCGGTTGTCACCCACGTTGTTTTCCGTGGGAGCCGCCGAGAGCTGGTACAGCCGCGAGTGCATGATCGCCTGCATTAGCCGCTTGATATTGAACCCCGACTCGGTGAAATGCCGTGCCAGGGCGTCCATCAGTTCCACGTTACTCGGAGGGTTAGTCGAGCGCATGTCGTCGACAGGTTCCACAAGGCCGCGCCCCAGCAGATAGGACATGTATCGATTGACCAGCGCCCGGGCGAAGAACTCGTTATCGCGCGACGTCAGCCACTCGGCGAGCCCGTAGCGGCGGTCCATTTCATCTTCCCGGCTCTGCCCGTCGAGCGTCGTGGGGGGGAGGACTTTGCCGGTACGAGGATGGCGAACATCTCCGGTCGGCTGGACGTACACCACCTGCTCGCCGCCGAACAGCCCAAACTCTTCGCTCCGCTTCAGCCCGACTCGAGAGAAGAAAGCGGCAAACCCGTAGTAATCTTCCTGTCCGTATTTCTCGAACGGATGATGATGGCACTTGGCACATTCCAGCCGCACGCCCAGGAACAGCTGCGACGTAGACTCCGCCAGGTCCGACGAGTTGTTGTTGATGCGGAAGTAGTTCGCGGGACCGTTCGAATAGATCGACCCCTTGCCGGTCACCAGCTCCCGCACGAAACCGTCGAATGGTTTGTTCTGGCGAAACGAATCCCGAATCCAGTTGTGCATGGCCCACATGCCCTGCTCGCCCAGCTTCGTGCTCGTATTGCGGATCAAGTCAGACCACTTCAGCGTCCAATAGGCCGCGTACAGTTCGTCGTACGTGTGCTGCGTCGGGTCGTCGGTCAGGCCCAGCAGGCGGTCGACGAGCTTAGCCCGTTTGTTCGGATCGGTAGACTGCAGGAAGGCGACGGTCTCGTCGACGCTCGGCAATGTGCCAATGGCATCGAGGAACGCGCGGCGGTGAAAAGTGGCGTCGTCGCAGAGCGGCGAAGGTTCGATGCCGAGTTCCTGGAATTTGCGTGAGGCCAGCTCATCGACGAAGTTGTGGTTGTGCCAGCCGGTCAGTTGGGGGGCGGGACCGAACGGAATCACGAAGGTCGACAAGGCGGCCTGCCCCTCGAAGCGAATCATGACCGGCGCCTGCCCCTGCCCCACCATGCGCACTCGCCCGGATCGGTTCACCGCAACAACGCCGTCGTCCATGGAGTCGTAGCGTGCCAGCGCCGTCACATCGCTCGTCGCCCCGTTAGAGTACGTTGCGGTGACGCGGAGCTGCTGCAGGGCGTCGATCACCGTGACTCGGTGCGCGGGATAGACCTCCAGCCGCGTGACGTGCGGCGCATCGGCAGCCGCGGCCGGAGCACCTCGCTTCAGCCACGCCACCAGCACCTGGTAGTCAACATCCGATGTCGCGAGCCGCTTGCCGCCGCCATGAGCCACGCCCATCGTGGGCTTTAACAGGAACAAGCTTTGCGCGGGGTCGAGCAGATTGATACGCCGCTGATCGCGGTCCCGCGCAATCATATGGCGGTCTTTGTCGGGCTCGAAACCAAATACCGACAGTACGAAGCCCCCTTTGCCGTGCTGGCTGGCATGGCACGCACCAAGATTGCAGCCGGCTTTCGACAGAATCGGGCTCACATGTTCCACGAAACGGATATCCGGCCGTTCCTGCCAGCCTTGCACACGTACCGGCACTTCGCGTTGCGTATCGCCGACTCGTACCGTCAAGATGGCGGAGCCGTCGCCCGCCGCCAGGAGCTCGCCCGTGTCGCTAACCGAAAACACGGCGGGGTTGCTAGATTGAAAAGTCGCCCGGGGCGTCCAATCGGGACTGCGCTCCGAGTAGGTTCCGGACGCGTCAGGCGCCGTCACGACTACCTGGGCTCGGGCGAACGCGCCCTGCAATTCGACTTGCGCCGGAGCCACCTCGAATGCGTCCGCGCCCCACACCGCACGACCGGAAAGAATCACCGTCGTGAGCATGCCGAACCAACCCGAGAGAATCCGTCGGCGCGGGAATGACCGACAACGGGATGACCGACAAATCGGAGGCACCACTTGAGATGGAGAAAGGGTCGCACATCCGGCAAGGGCACACGGGTGTCCGCGATGGATCATCGTCACTATTCTCCAGGCAGGATGGAGGGCAGGCGTGAGTCCGCGTGAAGCGGACATGGCGGAAACCTGCGGCGGCGAGGGGTCGGCGGGAGCGAGCAAGATGCGTGACGGATCCCCACCAGCCCAGGTGGCCAGTGGCCCCTAGTATGCCCGACCGGCTGGGCCAGTACCAGAGCCAAAATTACATTGATCGAATCCGATCAGTTGGTATGATGTCGACACCCGCCGATCGGTCGTCCCACCTAGGCTTTAGAAGGATCACTCCATGTTGAACTTGCTGCCGTTTCTGGCATCGGACTGCGAACGCGTATCTCGGCGTAGTTTCCTTCAGATCGGTTCCCTGGCCGGATTGGGTGTGACCCTGCCGATGGCGCTGGCCTCGCGGCGGGTGCAAGGTGCGGGGCGCGGAGCGACCACCAACTGCATCCTGATCTGGACGCAAGGGGGTACCAGTCACCATGACACGTTCGACCCCAAGCCAAATGCTCCCGTCAGCGTGAAGGGGGAGTTCAACGTCATCGACACGGCGCTGCCCGGTGTGCAATTCACGGAAGTGTGCCCGAACATGGCCAAGGCGGCCAACCGCTTCGCCCTGCTCCGCGGCTGGAATCCGAAGAACGGCAGCCACGGCACGGCCGACCAGTACGTCATGTCAGGCCGACCGTTCAACCAGGCTATCCGCTATCCGTGCTACGGGTCCGTCGTCAGCCAGCAACTCGGATTCCGCAGCGCCATGCCGCCGTTTGTCCAGCTGGGAACATCCATCGATCGCCGGTTTGGCGGAGGTACGGCTGGCGTGCTCGGACACGCCCACAATCCCTTCGAGATTGTCGCCGATCCCAACCAAAAGGAATTCACCGTTCGCGACATCACGCCCCCCAAGGGCGTCAACATGGACCGCGTGGCGCGGCGTCGCACGATGCTGGCCGACGTCGACCAGCTGCAGCAGACGGCCGAGTTGCAGCCGGCTGCCTACGCGGCGCTTGATGAGCACTTCAAGACGGCGCTCAATATGATCACCGCGCCGGAAACCAAGAAGGCCTTCGCGCTGGAGACGGAAGACGCGAAGCTCCGCGACGCCTACGGACGTCACCGCTTCGGCCAAAGCTGCCTGCTCGCGCGGCGGCTGATCGAATCCGGCGTACGTTTCGTGACGGTTACCGATGGAGGCTGGGACACCCATCAGAACAACTTCAAGTCGCTCAAAGATAACC
>JBFWYF010000444.1:0-6315 GCA_050186685.1 Pirellulaceae bacterium | reverse complement strand
GGTGCAGTTGGACAATCAGAACGGAGCACGGCGCGCGGTCGTCGCGGCGAACTCGCGCCCACGGGTCGACGGGATCGGTCCACTCGGATCACTCCCCCCGCCCAGCAGCCGATCATCGAGCCGATGCAACGTGTCCCGCCCGGCAATGCCGTCGGCTGCCAGCCCCTCGCGCGTTTGGAACTCCGATACCTTCTGCACGGTTTCATCGCCGTAGATACCGTCGGGGGTCCCCGCACGCGTACTCCGTGGCAAGGCGAGGCCGCAGGCAATCAGCGCCTGCTGTAATCGATTCACCGCGGTTCCTCGGTCGCCGCGCCGGAGGGGCGGACGGTTCTGGGCGGCCTGATCCAACCGAGGCTGGTTCGCAAACAAGGGGGATCGCAGCGACATCGGCTTCGTACTCCATGGCAGTTAGGACTATCACTGGCTTCTTCATGCCGCTGCCGCGGAAAAACGAAACCGAAATAATTCCCTCCGCTGGCTCCGCTTAACGCGCGCCGCGCACGGAGCTCACATCCCAGTCCTCGCGCGCAATTTTCCAAACTCCGCTCACTCGCCGAAGCTGGTACACCCACGTCGTTCGGAATCCGGCACCTGTCAGGCCGCTGACGGAAACTGTGGCATCCTCTCCGCGGACATAGCCCTGGAAGCGGTCGATCGCCACGGGACGGGACGCCTGCCACGACTGCCAGTCGACGTCCTCGAACGTGCCGATCGTATCCCGCACGGTCAGCCGGAGAAGCTTGTCAGGCTCCCGCGCGTGGACGGCGGCCAGGTAGTCGCGGCACACCGCCAATGGCTCGCCTCCGTTCACCGGCAACGGCTGGCCGGTCCGAGCCGTCACGACGTCGTCTTCCGCACCTGCTTCGCGCAGCATTTCCGCGCAGGCAACCTGCCCCGCGTCATCAGCGTGCATCAACGCGGTTCGCCCGTACTCGGTGCTGCGCACGTTCAGGTTCGCTCGGGCGTCGATCAGCAGCCGCACGATCTCGGCCCGCCCTTCGTGAGCGGCGCGCATCAGGGCCGTCATCCCGTGGTCATCTACCGCGTTGATATCGATCTTCTGCTCCACCAGCCAGCGCGCCGTCTCAGCGTCGCGGCTCGCCATCAAGAGCGTGTCGCCGCTACTATCGCGAATATCCACGGGCATTCCGCGGCGCAGCAGCTCCGCCAGCCGAGCGCGGTTGTTCTGCCGGACCGCTTCAAACGCATCGCGGCTCAGCCGATTCCGCGTATCGGGTGAATGGAGGTAAAGTTGCATCGCCGCCAGCACGACTCCATGCAGGACGAGCATGGCAATCAGCCCGCCCCAGAAATTGCCGACCATCTTGCCACGCAGCTGTTTGACGATCGATTCTGCCGTTCCGCAGATCAGCCGGTTGGGCGCGGTGCCGCCGCGTGGCGGCAACAACCCGCGCCGGACCTCGTCGTAGATCCCGATCGCACAGACCCGCTCCCCATCCCGGACCAGCGTCTCGGTAATCAAGGGCGTGATACGCGGTAAGACCAGTTGCTCGCTTTCCTCTTCCGAGTCGTCCTCGTCCTCGAAATCGTCTTCTGACTCGTCATCGTCCTCATTGTCGCCTTCATACTCGCTATCCGCCGGCCGCGCGTGGCGTGGCGATTCGATCGCCGCCTCCGCAAGCGGCATACGTTCGTCGGAATCGGCGTCGAGTGGAAACAACGAAACCGGGTCCTGACGACAGAGCCGCAGGTGCTTGTCCACCGCTCCGTCTTCGTCAGCCCAGACATCGGCCAATACCGAGATGGCGGTGACGATCTACAGCCCGGCGCGGTCTTCAAACGTGTGGCTGGCGGCGAATTCACGACCGCGCCGAACGGCCGCGGAACTCGTCAACGCCCTCTTGCTGAAACCCTCGAGTATCGGAAAGCCAAGCAGCCGCATCTCGTGCGATTTGGATCGGATCAGGCTGGGTGCCATCAGGAAGCCCGTCAGATCCACACCCGGAGCGCTATCGGAACGAGTGGACACACGTTCGACACGTGCGGCACTGGTCACATCGTATTCGCAGATCACGCAGTTACTGCCGCTGAACGGGGCCGAAACCGGACGCTCCACGGGATGGATGGTTCCCAGGACGGCGAACAGTCGACGGTCACGTGGCCGAACGCCGCGATCCGCACCCGCCACGAGCGACCAGTCGGCAAAGGCCCGGCGGGCGTTGGTCCAGGCTCCGAGCGACAACAGCATGACCAGGCCCGCAGCGGCGGCGCCGCCGTAGCTGCCCGGTGGCTCAAACACCGTGTCCAACCAACGGTAGTAGCCCCAGACCAGGAAGGCATACAACGCCAGCGCCAGCAGACAACCGCGTACCATCGTTCCTTCACCCTTTTCAGCTCGTCGGATACATTCCAGCCCATCCGCCTGTCAGGTCGCGTACCGGCTCAGCTTCGCCCAAAAACCGCGAGGCAGAAGAGGGCTGCCAAGAGGGACATGGAGAGCCCCCAGGCCAGGACTTTGTGAAACAGCATGCGGCGATCCTCGCCGGCTCCCGCCGAGGCAATGCATAACGCACCGATGGTCGACAACGGCGACACGTCCACCAGATTGCTGCCGATGATGATCGAGCAAGCCAGTCCCAGCGGGTC
This sequence comes from Pirellulaceae bacterium, assembly GCA_050186685.1. GTDB lineage: Bacteria > Planctomycetota > Planctomycetia > Pirellulales > Pirellulaceae > CAZFLF01. Next base: position 3,705 of record JBFWYF010000444.1, on the reverse strand, counting down.
GCCGCCACCCAGCTGGCTGACAAGTGCCGGGATCGTTGGTAGAAAGGCGGGCAACACCACTCCGGACGTGCTGCTATAGACCGAGATGAGCCCCGTGGCTCCGGCCAGCACGCCAGGAACCGTCCGAGGAGTGGATACCGCGGCGATCAGTTCCGCAATCCGCTCGATGCCGCCCGTGCGTTCGATCAGCGCCGTCAACATCGTCACGCCGCAGACCATCAACAGCACCGGCCAGGGAATGCCGCGGATCGCTTCCGCTTCATCCGCCGCCCGCGCGAGCGTCAGAATCGCCGCGCCCACAAAGGCGGCGAATCCGACCGGCACATTCGCCCCCATTACGGCGACGATCAATGCCGATACGACGGCCAGCGTGCCAACGTGCACACGCCCCCAGGGCAGCTCTTCGGACGCCCCGTTCGGGACCGGAGCGGGCGGCCGGACTGCCACACCCGTTCCGACGGTATCGCCCGCCGCGGCTGTAACCGAGCCGCGCCAGCCGCCGAACGCCGCGTAGCCGACGGCGGCGACGAGCACGTTCACGGCAAAGTTATGTCCAAACAGCAACCAGGAGTGCCCACCCAACTGCAACCGATCAAGCTGGCCGTACGCCACCACGCCCGTCAGTGAAAATGGGGACATGCCGCCAGCGACGGCACCATGGCCGACCATCAACACCATCAACATGGCGGGCACCCGCGCCCGTGTCGCCGCAGCCATCGCCATGGGCGCAATCAACGCCGTCGTCGCGATGCTGCCCGCGCCGAAAGCGGACAGCGCGGCGGTCAGCACAAAGAAGGCCCACGGGATCATCGCCGCGCGCCCCTGGCAGCAACGCACCGCGAAGCGAGCCACCCGGTCGAGCGTCCCATTGACGCGGGCCTGCGAAAACAGCAGCGTCACGCCGCACAAGGTCAGAAACAGGTCCGCCGGAAAACCCGCCACCACCGCCTTCAGCGGGATCGCCTCGCCGTACCACGGCGCGATGCCCGATGCGATCAACCAGGCGAACACGATCGCGAGCACGCCGGGATTCACGCGCGCAAAGCAGCTCGTGATCACCGTGATCACCAGAGCCACCACCGATAGCCAGGCGAGATCCATGATCGGAGGTCAGGCGTTTACCTTCAGATTTCGAACGAGATCCGGCTTCATCACTTTGCCCATGGCGTTGCGAGGCAACTCCGTGCGGACATCCAACCTTCGCGGCAGTTTATAGCTTGCCAGTTTGTCGCGACACCAGTTCCGCAGCATTTCCAGCGTCAGGCACTGGTCGGGGTGCAGCACGACGCACGCCGCCACAATCTCTCCCCACTCCTCGTCGGGAACTCCCACCACCGCCACTTCCCGGATCGCCGGATGCTCGCGCAGCGCTTCTTCGATTTCGAGTGCCGAGAGTTTGTAGCCGCCGCTCTTGAGAATATCGACCGATGCGCGGCCGCGAATGCGGAGGTAGCCGTGATCCCACTCCGCTACGTCCCCCGTCAGAAAATACCCGTCCCGGAAGGACGCCTCGGTCGCCGCAGGCTTGTTCCAGTATTCACGAAACAACGTCGGGCTCTGTATCCAGATTTCACCGGGCACGCCTTCGCCGGCGTCTTCACCGGTCTCCGTGACCAGACGAATGTGGACTCCCGGAAGCGGCTGCCCAACCGTACCGGCGCGGCGTTCGGCACGGTAGGGATTGGAGAGGGCCATGCCGATTTCCGTCATTCCATACCGCTCCAGCAGCGCCTGGCCGGAGATCGCGTGCCAGCGGTTCCACAGGCTGGTCGGCAGCGCGGCCGATCCGGATACCGTCAGCCGCAGCGCCGCGGCGCCCTCGGCCCACCGGCGTCGAGTCGCCGGATCGGCTGCGTCCCAGGCCTCGACCAGCTGGTGATAGATCGTCGGCACCGCGTAAAACACCGAGGCCCGTCGCTCGGCAAACCGATTCCAGACATCCGATGGATCAAATCGATCAAGAAACTCCAGTTGAGCGCCGGCCCGGATCGCCCCCAACAGTCCGTTGACCAGGCCATGGACATGGTGCAAGGGAAGTACGTGCAGCAGGCGGTCCGCTGCCGTCCACTCCCAGGCGTGTGCCAGTACGTCGACCTGAGCGAACAGGCTGCCATGCGTGTGGACAACCCCTTTCGGCAACCCCGTGGTTCCCGACGTGTACACCATCAGCGCCGGTTCGTCGTCGCCCGGCTCCGGTTCGTCCCAGCGGTCGTCCGCGTCGGCGCACAGCCAGCCAGGGTCGACGACGTGCGGCAATTCCGTGAGCCCACTTCCCCGGACGTCGGCCAGCAACTCGCCGAAACCCGCGTCGGCCACGATCCGCGTCACGCCCGCGTCGGCAATTTCATGGGCCAGCTCCCGAGCCGCCGCACGGACCGAAAACGGCACGGCGATTCCCCCGGCCCGCAACACGGCAAGCAGCACCGCGGCCGACTCCTTCCGCCGCGGCAGGAACATGCCGACTCGACACCCCCGCTCCCATCCGGGCGTCCGCACCAGTCGATGAGCGGCGAGTGCCGAACGGTCCAGCAGTTCAGCATACGTCCAACTACCCTGGGCATCCGCCAAGGCGGGCCGATCCAAGTGCCGCCGTCCTGCAGCGAGGATGCGCAATCCCCGCTGGGCATGCTCGCTCGCTCCCACAGTTTTTTTCCTCCTGATGACACGGCTCGCGACCGCTGGGCCAACAAAAAAGCCCTCCATAGGTGGGGCAGGTACCTACGAAGGGCCCGAAATGCCAGAAGTTACCTGACAAATCTGGGCGGGATTGTCTCAGGTTTGCGCTATCCTGGCAACGTACCGTCGAAATTCTTTTCCGATCGGGCGCCGCGCCATTAGAATGCGCAGCCTTGCCTTTCGCTGTAAACCTTCGAGAGAAATGGACCTTATGCCTCTGGATGTCGTTTCCACGTTGTCCGACCTGGTGTCCCGTCCCAGCGTCAATCCGATGGGACGGAAAGTGACCGGCCCCGAATACCTGGAACACCGAGTCACCGAATACCTGGTGCAGTTGTTCGAGCAACTGCGTTTGCCGTACGAGCTGCAACAAATCGAACCGCAACGCAGCAACCTATTCGCCCGGTTGGACGGAGCGCGCGATCCACGCGACGGCGGCCAATTGATTGTGTTCGAGGCCCATCAGGATACCGTTCCCGTCGACGGCATGACGATCCCGCCCTGGACTCCGACCGTGAAAGATGGGCGGCTCTACGGCCGCGGAGCCTGCGACATCAAGGGCGGTATGGCCTGCATGCTGACGGCGATCTCGCGGCTCGCCGAGCAGCGGCCCGCCGACATGCCCACCATTATCATGGCCTGTTCGGTGAATGAGGAATTCGGATTCAGCGGTGCCAAGGACCTGGGGCAGTTGTGGGCCCGCGGCGAATCGCGGCTCGTACCCCGCGTCCCTGACGCGGTCATCGTCGCCGAACCCACCGACCTGGAAGTGGTCGTCGCGCACAAGGGCGTCATGCGCTGGTCAATCACGACGCGCGGCCGGGCATCGCACAGCTCGAAACCCGAACTGGGCGTGAACGCGGTCTACTCGATGGCCAAAGTGCTGAACGTGCTCGAGGAATACGCCCGCGACGTCGTAGCTCATCGAGCGCACCACCCGCTGGTCGGCCGCCCGTCGCTCAGCGTCGGACTGATTGCGGGCGGCATCAGCGTCAATACGGTGCCGGACTTCTGTGCCATCCAAGTCGA
>JBFWYF010000443.1:0-6321 GCA_050186685.1 Pirellulaceae bacterium | reverse complement strand
ACTCTTGGTGATTTGGCCATTGTCGTTCCGATCGAACTGGCTGAACTTCTGTCCAAACGTCGAATCGGCCGCTTCCGATTGGCTCAACTGTCCATCGTCGTTCTTATCTAATCGCTCGAAACACTGGTCACACCAACGGCTGACGACTTGCTCACGACGGTCGGAAAGCTCGTTTCGCGTGATCTGGCCGTTATTGTCTTTGTCAATCTTCCGCAGCTCGGAGTAGGCGTCCTGGATCTGGTTAAAATCCATTTTGCCGTCGTTGGCGTCGATGACCCACAGGTACAACACTTCCACGGGCGTCGCCCCTCGGCGCTGTGCCATTTGGGCATGTTGCTCCAGCTCTTTGCGACCCAGGAAGCCGTCGCCGTCGCGATCGAGTTTCGAGAACTCCTGACGCATGTCGCGTGGCAATTCAGTGCGCGACACATATCCATCGTCGTCTTGATCGTACCGCGTGATGAAGCTCCGGGCGCCCCAGTTCGACGAGGATCCCTGACGGCCGCTCGACTGCGACGCATCACGGCTGGACGGATCGCTCGAGTAGGGATTGCGCGACGTCTCATCGCGCGAATCGGAATCGCGTGACGACTGTGTCTGAGTACCCTGATAGTCTGAGTCCAGATCGTGCGAGTCCTGGTAGCCTGAGTTCTGATCGCGTGATTTGGATGAGCGCGATTCCTGCTCGCGCTCGAACGAACTTCGCGAGTCCGAGTCACGTGAGAACTTCGTTCCGAAATCCTGGTCCTGGTAGTCGGATGTGCTGGCGCTCGATTCCTGTTGTCGGTCGTCCGACGCGCCACGTGCGCCCATCGGAACCGCTAGCCCTATCACGAGGGCTCCGCAGGCGATAGCTCCGGTCCAAACCTTGTTCATAGCGTTTTCTCCCAGCAAGGGTGTGATGTTTCCGCCGCGCCCGGCACACACCGGCGACGCTCCAAGGCGGAAACATCCAGGGCCGCAAAGAGGGTGCCTTTCTCCGCCAATCGGGATGGTAGGAGAACATTTTCAAGCGCCGAGGGCGAAATGTGTTTCGCAAGGTTGTACGCCTTGGCTCCTTCACGTCGCGCCAGGCACGTCGGTTGCTGCGCTGCGAGATGACCCGACGAGCTCACGCGAAAGGAAAAGATCATGGCGAAGACTGGCGGCGACATCCTGATCGAGACGTTGCTGGACTGGGGCGTTGACACCATTTTTGGGCTGCCGGGCGACGGGATTAATGGCATCATGGAATCACTTCGCACCAGACAGGATCAGGTTCGATTCGTGCAGGTCCGCCATGAGGAGTCCGCGTCCCTTATGGCTTGCGGCTACGCGAAATTCACGGGGCGACTGGGGGTATGCCTGGCGACGTCAGGCCCCGGTGGCGTTCATCTGTTGAACGGCTTGTACGATGCCAAAATGGATGGGCAGCCGGTGCTCGCGATTACCGGGCACCACTATCACGACCTCATCGATACGCACTCTCAGCAGGATGTGAACCTCGACCGGATCTTCATGGACGTGGCGGTGTATTCCACGCGCGTCATGGGGCCGGCTCATGTCGAGAATGTAACCGGGCTGGCCTGCCGCTATGCGCTCGCCAGGCGTGGAGTAGCGCACATTAATTTTCCGGTAGACTTCCAGTCCCTGGCAGCGGACGTGCGCAGCATGCGCAACAAGAAGGGGCATACTTCTCAAATACCGGCGTTCCATTCCGGCGTGCCTGCGGACGACGACCTGCAGGCGGCGGCGGAGGTGCTGAACGAGGGGCAGAAGATCGCGATCCTGGCGGGGAGGGGAGCGCTGGGATGTGCCGATGAATTAGAGCAGATCGCCGACAAGTTAGGCGCTCCGATCATCAAGCCGCTGCTGGGTAAGGCGTGTCTACCAGACGACAGCATGTTCACGACGGGCGGAATTGGTCTGCTAGGCACGAAACCATCGCACGAGGCCATTCAGAACTGTGACACGTTGCTGATGATCGGGACGTCGTTCCCCTACATGGAGTTCCTTCCTAAGCCAGGCTCGGCACGTGGAGTCCAGATCGACATCGACGCCGTTCGGATTGGGCTGCGATACCCGGTGGAAGTGGGACTGGTGGGCGACAGCCGCCGTACGCTGCAGCGTCTGCTTCCTATGCTCAAACGAAATGAGGACCGCAGTTTCCTGCAACAAGCGCAGAAGGGAATGGACGAATGGCGGAAACTCATGCAGGTGCGAGCCAGTCGCGAAGATAAACCCATGAAGCCACAGGTGGTGGCTCATCAGTTGGGACAACGTCTCCCGGACAACGCGATCGTCTGCTGTGACTCGGGCACAATATCTACATGGTGGGCCAGACACATTCCTGTTCGGCGCGGGCAGCTGCACTCCGTATCGGGAACGTTGGCGACGATGGCGTGTGGCTTGCCCTACGCCATCGGGGCAGCCATCGCCTATCCGGATCGACCCGTCTTTGCCTTCGTAGGCGATGGCGGCTTCTCGATGTTGATGGCCGAGCTGGCGACGGCAGTGAAATATGAGCTCAATTTGAAGGTTGTCATTATCAAGAACAATTCGCTGGGTCAGATCAAGTGGGAACAGATGGTCTTTCTGGGCAATCCGGAATTTGGCTGCGGATTGCAGCCGATCGATTTCGCGGGCTTCGCGCGGGCCTGCGGGGGGGTCGGATTTACGATTGAAGACCCGGGCGAGTGCAGTCGTGTGCTGGATCAGGCTCTGTCGACGAAGGGTCCCGTCGTGGTGGAAGCGGTCGTCGATTCACATGAACCGCCCATGCCGCCTGAGGCAACGCTGGAACAGGCCTACGAGTTTGGCAAAGCGTTGGTGCGCGGCACGCCAGACCAGGGGAAGATCATTGCGACGATCTTCAAAGATCAGATTAAAGAAATGATCTGAAGCCGGTCTGGCGGTGGGGCGCAGGTTCACACAGGGGAGACGGACGATATGCAATGGCAGGTTCTTCACGAAGACGGGGGTGAGCGTGTACTGATTCTTGTGTTCGAAGCCGGCGACGAGGTCATGGCCTTGCTGCAAGGCTTCTCAACAGAACGCCACTTGCAGGCGGCCCATTTTTCGGCGATTGGCGCCTTCCGGCAGGCTACGCTCGGCTATTTCGACTGGGAGACCAAGGATTACCGCCGGATTCCCGTGAACGACCAGACGGAAGTCGTCTCGCTGTTGGGAGATATCGCCCTCGACGAGCAAGGCGAACCGAAAGTCCACGCGCACGTCGTGCTCGGCAAATCGGATGGCACGGCCATGGCAGGCCATCTGCTGGAGGCGAAGGTCCGGCCCACTCTCGAACTTGTCCTCACCCAGACGCCGGCGCATCTGCAGCGCAAGCTGGATCCGGCCAGCGGCCTGGCGCTGATTCAACCTTCGGCCAGCAGTTGAGGGAAAGCGGGCACGCGCCAGGCCGAGATGGCATCGATGACGACGATCGCGTTCGGGGAATGATGCAGTGGCGACGCTCCGTTTCTGTCGGGGCGAGGGCGAGAGTTTCGCAGCACACCCGGATTTTTCGTGAAAAAGAGATGGCGTCGACGACGGGGCATCGGCTATAGAATACATCCCGGATGCCACCACCGTAGGGTCTTGGAGCACTTGCCATGCTGCGACTGTCGGGTCAGTCTGCCTCGCACCGCGATTTTTGTGACGGCGTTTCGCGGCGGAATTTTCTGCGGATCGGCACGCTCGCCGCGATGGGAACGGCTACCGGCTGGTCGTTGCCGGATCTGCTCCGAGCCGAGTCGCTGACGGGCCGCAAATCGCATAAGTCGGTGATCATGATTTACCTGGTGGGCGGCCCTCCGCACCAGGACATGTTCGATCTCAAGCCGGACGCCCCGGTCGAGATCGCCGGGCCTTGGCGTCCTATTGCCACTCGCGTGCCGGGCATGGAGATCTGCGAGGCGTTTCCCAAGCTGGCTGGAGTGACCGATAAATTGACCGTGATTCGGTCTCTGGTAGGCAATCAGCCTGGCCACGATGCGATCCAGGTTTTCAACGGGCATGACCCTCGGCGGCCGAAGCCGGCCGGCGGCTGGCCCCAATTCGGTTCCACGGTTTCCAAAGTCCTCGGAGCGGCGCAGCCCACGTCGCCACCTTATGTCAGCCTGTGTTATCAATGCACGCACGGGCCGTACAACGAACCGGGGCCCGGGTTCCTGGGGACCGCGCACGCCCCTTTCAAACCGCTCGGGGAAGCGCGCAGCGACATGGTGCTCAACGGCGTCACCCTCGACCGGCTCACCGACCGGAACACCTTGCTGAAATCTGTCGACCTGCTGCGTCGCGATATCGATCTCACCGCCAAGATGGTGGGCTTCGATGCCTTCACGGAACAGGCCCTGGGGCTCCTTGCGTCGTCCAAGCTGGCCGACGCCCTCGATCTCTCGAAGGAGGATCCTCGCATCGTCGCCCGGTACGGCACAGGGGATCCCACCGTGTTCATGGACAGCAATGGCGCGCCGCGCGTCCCGCAGAGCCTGCTACTGGCTCGCCGCTTGATCGAAGCCGGGGTCCGTGTCGTGACCCTGAATTACAGCAAGTGGGATTGGCACGGTGGACGCAATGCCGAAGGTCGCGCCGATAATTCCATTTTTGTACGCGAAGCGGAAGATTTTCCGATCTTCGACCAATGCGTCAGCGCCTTGGTGGAAGACCTGCACCAGAGGGGTCTGGCCCAGGATTGTGCCGTCGTGGTGTGGGGCGAGTTTGGCCGAACGCCGGTCATCAGCCGCAACGTGGGCCGCGATCATTGGCCGCAAGTGAACTGTGCCCTGATGGCGGGCGGGGACCTCCGCCATGGTCAGGTGATCGGTGCGACCGACCGCATCGCTGGCGAAGCGGTGGCCCGACCAGTGACCTTCGGCGAAGTCTATGCGACGTTGTTTCACCATCTGGGGATCCACGTCGAGCAGACGACGATCTCCGACTTGCACGGCCGACCGCAGTACCTGGTCGAAAACCATGCGTCGCCCCTGCCGGAATTGACCTGACGACCGCCTAGTTCACTGCCCCACGATGTTCACTGCCCCACGATCTCGTAACTTCCCTCCCCGGAACCCTGGAAAGTGACCTCGTTCGCGGTCACGTCGGCGCGGGCGACGGTCAAGCCTCCCGTGCAGTGGACCAGCGGTGGAGCGCGAAAGGCCGGAGTGAAGGAAATCGTCGTGCCCGGCGCGGCCAGTCCGCGCAGCACGCGCTCGCTGGAGCGGTTGGAACGCGTGTCGTAGGCGTACACGCCCAGCAAGTGCACCGTTCCCTCGATAACCTCGACTTCGAGCTGGTGGACGCCAAAGGGGACCTCGCCCAAGCCGCGGCGGTTCTCGACGAACTTCTCTTCGCCGCTCGCCACACGAAACGGTACGTTCGTTGCGCCCTGCCAGACATCCCGGCCATCCAGCTTGACACGCAGAGTCCCACCCGCGGGGTGCTCGACATAAGCTAAAGAGAACAGCGTCCCCACGAGATCCAGCCGCGCCCGTTCTCCCTTGTCCAGCGCGACCTGCCGGCTTCCGTACGGAGCACCTACCGGCGAGTCATACGTGGTAATCGCCTCCGGCGCAAATCCCCACCGAGGATTCTCGACGCCCGTCCATTGACGATCCACCACGACTTTGGAATCGGCGGCGACCAGACGGGTGTCGGGACCGGAGATCTCGATCACATGCCGGTCGCCGAGCGACAAGCGGCCTATGGCGAAAGTGGAGTTGCGACTGTCGCGTCGTGTCATGGGCCCGATCCGAGGATTGTCGACATGTTGGCCGTCGACGCGGACTTGCATTTCACCGCGATGGCCGGTGGCCCAAATATTGCCGACGACGTCGTCCAGCACAAAAACCGTTTGGGCAGCCAGCCTCGGATCCGTCGCTTCGTACGTGCGCAGCTCGCCTTCCCAACCCAGCGTGTGGGGGCTGATGCGTTCGGGCAACCAGGCTTGCGGGAAGCCCGGCTCGATTGGATCGACAGCTTCGAACAGACGCTCGAGCTGCCGGAACCAGAGGTGGTGCTCATAGGCCTGTGGATGGCCGTCGCCAGGCACAGGATTGCGGCCGTCGTAATGCCGGCGAGTCCGATTCACGAGGTGACTGAAGTCGACGATCGGGATGCCGTAGCGCAGCGAAAGTTCGCGCAGACTTCCCGCGTTCTCGGCGAATTCCTCACGCCAATCGTTGATGCTGAAAACAAATTCCACGCCGGGATAGTGTCGCTGGAACCAGCGGATCGCGCCTTCGTACTGTTCGAGTTCGTCCTGTTCACCAAGGGCAGCCTTCTTGCCGAATCCCAGCGACACCAGGTCGGGACCGGACCCTGCGGGCCGAGTGAACAAGC
>JBFWYF010000442.1:0-6328 GCA_050186685.1 Pirellulaceae bacterium | reverse complement strand
CGAGCTCGTCGGCAATGTCGCGATCGTTCCAGCCCTGGTAAGCCAGGTAGAAGTTCGTGGGAATTTGCGAGTGGCTCGTTTCCACCCGCAATCCCGAGGCGGTTAGCGCGGCAAGTTGCCGAACGACTCGATTGCGCCACCAGCTGACCGCCGCAGCCGATTCGTAGATCACGGGCAGCACCAGCGCGGCCAGCAGCTGGGTCATCGGTGTCGGATGGACCTGCAGGGCGCGCTCGTAGACTTCGATCGCCTGCTCTGCCTCGCCTTGATTGGCTAACAGGAATCCGAGATTCTGGAGGGCGGGAACGAGATCCGGCTCCCACTTCAGGGCCCGGCGATAGTAGGTCAGGGCTGACTCGTGATCTTGGGATTCCTGGCAGATCCGGGCTAATTCGCAATGAAGCGGGGCGGAGTCCGGGACCAACTGAATCACTTGCTCGAAGGCCTCGCGCGCTCCGACATAGTCCCCTTGCTGGTGCAGCGTCCGGCCGAGATCGATCAGCGGATCAATCGCCGTGGGCGTATTGGGGGACACCGGATAATTCTGGCACGACCCAGAGCGGTTCGGCACGTATCCAATCCACGAAGGATTCCGCAAGAGTTCCGCGCTCGGTGCGACGCTGCCGGGTTCTCAGAGTCCCGTTTTCAGCGGCCGCGTCGAGATAATGTTCCGGGGGATAGTTTGCATCCTGCGGGTGGAATTATCCGTCCGGACGGGTGGGGTGGCAAGCGGCCCTCCGTGGTCAGGAGATGTTATCGGCATGGCTCGCCTGGCATCTACGACATCTGCCGTTCCACTTCGGCAAGTTGGCGAAGAGGTGACGGAGCGCACCGAGTGCACCGATTATGCGGCGCGGATCGGCGAAGTAGCGGCCTTGCTTTTGCTTTCGCCGGTCGCCAGGTCTATAGTGGGCTTGGGGACTCATCGCAGTCAACGGAGCCGGAATCGAGCCGGTTGTGCATCGGCCGAAGGGCGAGGGCAGGTTCTCTGCCGCCTTGTCCGGCAGGGCCAAGGGGCGACGCGTGTGCGGCCTTTGGGCCGGCATCAACCGGACATGTCGGCTGCTGCCGACTTTCCTATGCCAGGAGCTTACTATGCCTCAAGCCGTTGTGGATCCGGAGGAACTCCGACGCTTCGCGGCCCGTTTGAAGAAATTCAATGCCGACCTCCAAGCCCAGGCGACCACACTTGGCAATCAACTGGCCACCCTCGGTTCGACTTGGCGGGACCAGGAGCATCAGAAGTTTGTGGACCAGTTTGAGCAACAGATGAAGATGATTGCCCGGTTTACGGAAGCCACGGAGCAGTACATACCGTACCTCGTGCGGAAAGCCGAGCATATCGAGGACTACCTGCAGAGATAGGAGACCGGACGTGGACCGATCGGCCCATGTCACGTCGATCGATGCGATCCGCGACTTGCGCGCGGCGTTTGCCCAGTTTGGCGGCGAAGCGGGCGAATCGATCGTAATGCTGACGCTCGAGGCGCGAAAAGCCATGCAGTGGCTCTTGCACGATCGCGCACGTTACTGGCCCGAGCAACTGCGGAAAGCGCAGCAGCGCGTGATTCAGGCTCGTAATGAGCTCGAGCGCTGCCAATTGCGTTATGGGTCCGAAGAGGCTCCCTCCTGCTTTGTTCAGAAGAAAGCTCTGGAGAAGGCCAAGCTGCGCATGGGCCTCTGTGAAGAGAAAGTCAAAGCGGTCAAGCACTGGACGAATGCCGTCCGCAAGGAACTGGAAGATTTTGAAAGCGAAATTGCTCGCTTGAGTAACTGGGTGGAAACGGACCTTCCGCGCAGTTTGGCGCTGCTCGAACGCATGATTCGAGCTTTGGATCGGTATGCGGGGGAGTCGCGGGGGCTGGAGACGCGCCGTCCCGAAACTTCGTCGTCCGTTGCCAATGCAGCGGACGCGGATCCAGCGGCTGCCGCTCCGGACGACGCGTCGGCAGCGGCAGACGCCGCCGACCGGATCGACGCGGCGAAGGACCACCCTGCCGATTAGCCTGTCCGGTGTTCCGGAGGTTCTTACTCCGGTGCGGCCTCGCGTCGGGGTAATCGGATGTAAGTCACTACGACGAACAAGCGGATCGTGCGAATCATGGCACTCTGTGATCTGAGCTCGGGCATCGCGAAACTAACGAAGGCCGCCAAGCGCTTGCGCGAGCAATGGCAGGAAACTCGCGCCCATTGGGACGATGCCAACGCCCACGAGTTCGAGCAACATCACCTCCAGCAGATTGCACCCCAGGTCAACTTGACGACCGCTGCCGTCAATCAGCTGGCGGCTATACTGAATCAGGTCGAACGTGACCTCTCCGACCGCGAAGAGAACTGAGAAGTCCATGCCCGATTTTTCAATGGATGCGCAGCGCGGGATGATCGAGCGGCTGACGCAGCTGGTCTCCGACCGCGTTCGTGGTTCTTCGTCCGCCCTTGCCAGTTTTCAGACACACGAATCGACGCTGCACGAGCAGTATGCGGCGGAGCGGCAGCGATTATCGGCCAGCCAGTTGGCGGCACGTAATGAGCAGCAAGCGCAATACACCAGCGCGTTGACCCGGGTGGCCAACGACTTTGAGGCTACCGTGGAAGCGGCGATGCAGGAACAGCAGCAGGCCGTACGGTCAGCGAACTCTGCTGCCGAGCTGGCAATTTCAAAGGAAAGTGAAGAGTGGGAGGCCACTCGCCGCCGCTGGACGAGCAGTTACGAGGCCGATGTCCGTGAATTAGCGCGAGGCTTGCAGGAATTCAAGGAACGTCTCGAGCAGCATCGAGGTGAACTTCGGAAGCTGGAGGAAGAAGCGCAGAAGGTCGCCCGGCGACGTTACTGTCTGCGGAGTGCGATGGCCGGCTCCTTGCCTGTCGGCAAATGCGAGATGTCCAACCCGATTGGCAGCTATTCCGATGCCTTGGCCCGAGGCGAGTCGGCGCTGCAGGCTATGGCTGCGCATAAGTTACCCTCGTTCCTGTTTACCCTGATCGTTTTGATGTTTCCCGTGTTTGTCGTGACCGTCGCGATGCTGGTGGCAGGGTTCTTGGCGGAGCCAGTGGCTCATGGAGCTCCGACCGCGGACGCGGGTGCTGGCTGGTTGCGGTCTCCGGACCAGGCGTATTTCGCCTTCGCAGCCGCGGGTTCCATCGTGCTGGGGGTAATGTCGATCGTGTTTGTGATCGTGCGTCCCCAGGTCGTGCATCATACGCGCGAGGCCTTTCGCACCTGTCTCGGTTTTGTAGCGGATGGACACGTGTCGCTCGACGCTGCGGGAAAGCTGCGCGCGGCGGAAGCCGACGTGAAAAAGCTCTCCTTGAAGCAACAACTGCAAGAGCGGCTGCGGAAGCTGGACACCGAACACAAAGAGACGATTGATCGCATCGCATCCGAGCGCGAGTCGCAGGTGCAGGCGGCTGCGGCCTTGCTTCAGCAACAGCGGAAGGTAGCTGCCGACGCTCGGACCGCTCGGCAACGCGCGATCAATGAACAGTACACGCAGCAATCGCAGCAGCTCATGGCTTTGCAGTCCGCACAAACAGTGCGACTGGAACAGCAGGAGCAGCAGGAGCTCACGGCCAGTCGCGAGCTGTTCGAGCGCACGTGGGCGCGCCTGGCGAGTCACTGGAAGGAGGGAGTCGCGGAAGTCCAGGCCCGTTTGGACGAACTCTGGCATTACTGCCGCGAACGTTTTCCGGACTGGTACGCGACGGACTGGGCAATCTGGTCTCCCCCGACGGCATCGTTGCCTGCGCTGCAGTTAGGTACGTCCACGTTTCGCCTCGACATGCTGGAGCACGGAATCCCTGACGAAGACGACTTGCGCGCGGTGCCCACGGAATTCCCGTTCCCGGCCGGACTCGAGTTTTCGTCGCGCCCGGCATTGCTGCTCGAAACATGGGACGAAGGCCGCCAGGCCGCCAGCCGCGCCATGCAGCAAGTGATGCTGCGTCTGCTGACGTCACTCCCCCCGGGAAAAGTGCGGTTTACGATCATCGACCCGCTGGGGCTGGGCCAGAACTTTTCCGCATTCATGCATCTCGCGGACTTCGACGAGAAGCTGGTGAATCACCGCATCTGGACAGAGCCCGGACACATCAACCAGCGGCTGGCCGACTTGACCGAACACATGGAAGATGTGATCCAGACCTATCTTCGGAATGAGTTCCCGACGATCGAAGCCTATAACCGCCAGGCGGGCGAGGTGGCGGAACCGTTCCACGTCCTGGTCGTGGCGAACTTCCCCGCCGGTTTCAACGATGAATCCGCTCAGCGGTTGCTGAGCATCGTGCAGAGCGGTGCGCGTTGCGGTGTTTACACGCTGATGAGCACCGACGCGAAGCTCGAGTGGCCCCGCACGATCGACTCATCGGATCTGGCGTCGCACGCCGTCACGCTGCAATGGAATGGGCGGCGTTTCTGCTGGGCGGACGAGGTCTTGAAGTCGTTGCCCTTGCAGCTGGACGAGCCACCCGCGGACGAACGCATGACACAGATTATCCGCTGCCTGGGCCAGAGGGCTAAAGCTGCGTCGCGGGTCGAGGTTCCCTTTTCCACGGTCGCGCCCTCCGCCGATGCCTGGTGGGCCGGCGACAGCCGCCAGAGTATCGAGGTAGGACTCGGCCGAGCAGGTGCTTCGAAGCTTCAGTATCTGCGGCTTGGCCAGGGGACCTCCCAACATGTGCTGATCTCCGGCAAGACCGGCTCAGGCAAGTCGACGCTGCTGCACGCGCTGATTACGAATACCGCGATCCACTATGGGCCCGATGAAGTGGAGTTCTACCTGATCGACTTCAAGAAGGGAGTTGAGTTCAAGCCTTATGCGGCACACCGGCTGCCTCACGCGCGCGTTGTCGCGATTGAGAGCGAGCGTGAGTTCGGCATGAGTGTCCTCGAACGGCTCGACCATGAACTCCGGCTGCGCGGGGATCGCTTTCGCGATGCCGGCGTGCATGATATTCGTGGATTCCGTGATGCCTTTCCGGACGCGCGGATGCCTCGTGTCCTGCTGGTGATTGACGAGTTTCAGGAGTTCTTCACGCAGGACGATCGCCTGTCGCAGGACGCAGCTCTGTTACTCGACCGCCTCGTTCGACAGGGCAGGGCGTTCGGCATTCACGTGCTGCTCGGTTCGCAGACTCTGGCAGGGGCCTATTCCCTGGCTCGCAGCACGATCGGTCAGATGGCTGTCCGCATTGCGCTGCAATGTTCGGAGGCGGATTCACACCTGATCCTGAGCGAGGACAATACCGCGGCGCGTCTGCTGGAGCGGCCCGGCGAGGCGATTTACAACGATGCGAATGGCTTGTTCGAAGGGAATCATCCTTTCCAGGTCGTGTGGCTGGGTGCCCACGAACAGGAGGCATTGCTCGCGCAGCTCGACACGAAGTTTCAAGCGGCCGCGGCGGACAATGGAGTACCGCCGCTGATTGTGTTCGAGGGCAATGCGCCGGCCGACCTCGCCGATAATGCTCCTCTCCGTGTGCTGCTGGATCCGGCCGAGTCGGTCGCGTCCGGTGCTCGTTTGCCCCAGGTATGGTTGGGAGCCGCCGTGGCCATCAAGGAGCCGACTTCGGCCCTGTTTCGCCGCCAGAGTGGTGCGAATCTGTTGGTTGTGGGCCAGCAAGAGGAATCGGCGATCGGAATTGGCTGCAGCAGCCTCGTCAGCCTGCACGCTTCCACCGCGAGCGGCACCTTGGACGCACGAGCTCGAATCTGGTTCTGTGACGGGACCCGTCCTGATTCGCCCGAGGCGGGCTGGAGCGAACGATTTGTCGGTCGCCTGCCGTGGCCCGTATCGCTGGTGACGCCCACCGAGGCGCCGGCCCGCATTCAGGAGATCGCGCAAGAGGTCGCCCGCCGGATCGAGGCCCAGGACGAAGGTGAGCCACCCTGGTTCCTGTTCCTTTTCAATCTCGCCCGCTTCCGCGATCTCCGCCGGACCGACGACGATTTCGGGTTCTCGTCGCTGGACGGAGACAAGCCGCCCAGCGCCGGCAAGCTGCTCGGAAACATTCTGCGAGATGGTCCTCAGGTCGGCGTGCATACCTTGGTGTGGGCCGACACGTTCAATACCGTGAACCGCTGGTTCGACCGCTCAACCCTGCGGGAGTTCGACCTGCGTGCCCTGCTGCAGATGAGCGCTAACGACTCCAGCAATCTGATGGATTCGCCGGCGGCGAGCCGGCTGGGCCAGAACCGTGGCCTGCTGTACAGCGAGGAACAAGGCACATCGGAGAAGTTCCGGCCGTACGGCCCGCCCTCCGAAGCGTGGCTCGACCAGCTGCGGCAGCAGATCCGGCTGACCAATGCCATGCCCTGACGCCGCTCTCGGCA
>JBFWYF010000441.1:0-6330 GCA_050186685.1 Pirellulaceae bacterium | reverse complement strand
ACGGCGAAAACGGCCGCTGGAACTGGTACTCCCCGACGTCGCCGGCTCAGCCATCATGGAAGAGATCGAAGCGCCACAACGGATCCCGTCGATCCGCCGGATGTTTACGAAGAGCGGCGCGGCGATGGTGCTGGTGGAAACAGCCGATTTCGAGGGAGGCGATCAGGAATCGGAATTTTCCGCCATGAAAATCGTCGGAGAACTGTTGAGCGTTCCCGCCACGAAACGCAAAGGATGGGCTCACCGCCCGGTCGCTATCGTGTTTACCAAAGCAGAACGCTGCGAATCGGTGCTGGAAAACGCCGACGAATATGCCCGATGTCACGCCGCCGGCCTGTGGCGGCAGTGCCATGAAAGGCTGCAACGCCATCGCTTCTTCGCCGCGTCGGTCGCCGTGGTTCACGTCGGTGTAGACGCTTTCGGCGATCGCATCGCCATCCCCATGCGAGTCGAACCGCGCGGCATCCTCGAACCCTTCGCCTGGCTGGCCGATCAGCTGGGAGGCTCGTAGGGGCTGAAGGCTCGTAGGGGCTGAAGGCTCGTAGGGGCTGAAGGCTGTAGGCGGAAGGCTGTAGGCGGAAGGCTGTAGGCTGAAGGCTCGTAGGCTCGTAGGCTGTCGCAGCTACGCCAGAGCATGGGAAACCGCGTCGGTCTGCCATTTTGCCCCCTTTCGGGCGAAATGGGCTACGCTGATAAGATGTAGACGCCTCACCCCCCTCGCCTACAGCCTACAGCCTACAGCCTTTCCAAACACCTGTTGGCGGCTTGGTTCCCAGTCAGTACACTCCCGCCGCCATAGGTCTGGCGGAAGGAGCCACTGCGATGGAATGCATGTGCCCCATTCTGGGGCGACCGACCCGGGTCGAACCCACGCCGTTCTCGCGCGAGAACTGGACGATCGTGCGCTGCTGCGAATCGGGCTTTGTCTTTCTGGCGAATCCACCTTCGTACGACAGCCTGGAACACGAGCTCGCGTGGGAGGATCTGTACCACACCGAAAAGCGTCGTCGCGAACAGGAAGAACCCACGATCCACCGCCTCTCGGAATTCGCTAAATCGGCGAAGCACTACTTGTTTCCTCGCCGGAACAAGTTCTTCACGCTGGCTCGAGCGGTGGTACCGGCGGCGACAACGCCGATCCGCTGCCTGGACGTTGGCTGTGGCTGGGGGCACCTGATGGAAGACCTGCACGGCCGGTTCGCTCGGATTGGCCGCAAATTGGTCCCCTACGGGATCGAAGTTTCCCACCGGCTGGCCCGGATTTCCGGCGAACGATTCGAACGGTTGGGAGGCGACGTCATTCCGGCAAATGCCCTGCAAGGGATTCAGGATTTCGTACCCGATAGCCTGGATCTGGTCATCATGTCGTCGTTTCTGGAACACGAAGCCCAGCCGCTCGTGCTGCTGCAGAGGTTGCACCCGCTGCTGAGCAATGACGGAGCGATCCTGCTTAAGGTGCCGAACTTCGGCTGCTGGAACCGCGTTGTGCGAGGTCGACGCTGGTGTGGCTTCCGCTTCCCTGACCACGTCAACTACTTCACACCCCGAACGCTGCGGCGCCTTGCGGAAACGGCAGGATTCACGGTATACCGGCAAGGACTGCTCGAGCGGTTGCCGCTAAGTGACAACATGTACGCTGTCCTTCGCAAGCCTCGCCTCGCCGTGCGCCGCGCTGCCTGAGATCGCACCGTCAATCGATTTTCAGTGCGGCGCGATGGAAGCGTGTCACGGTGTTGGGATCGGGCAACAACGAGACGCGCGCGGTGTCCTTGCCCTTGTAGTTGAAGAGCGATAACACGTAGCGAATGCTCTCCAGGCGTGCACGCCGCTTGTTGTTCGCCCGTACGATGATCCAAGGGCTATAGCTGGTATGCGTGTGGCTGAACATAATCTCCTTGTACTTCGTATACGCATTCCACAGATTCTGTGCCTTCCCATCCAACGGGCTGAGCTTCCATTGCTTCAGCGGGTTGTACCGCCGGGACTCGAACCGGGCGAACTGTACTTCCTTCGAGATCGAGAACCAGAATTTGACGAGCACGACACCGTCTTCGACCAGCATATGCTCGAACTCCGGCACCTGCCGCATGAAACGCTGATACTGGTCTTGCGTACAGAAGCCGTTCACCGGCTCCACCACCGCGCGGTTGTACCAGCTGCGATCGAAGAAGACGATTTCACCGCGATTCGGTAGCTGCTTCATGTACCGCTGAAAGTACCACTGCCCCCGTTCCTCGTCGGTCGGCGTGGGCAGGGCGACGACGCGCATGGCACGCGGATTCAGGTGCTCGATGAAACGTCGGATCGTGCCCCCTTTTCCGGCCGCGTCGCGGCCCTCGAACAGCACGGCCAACCGCAGTCCTTCCTCCTGGATCCAGCGCTGCAGCTTGACGAGCTCGATCTGCAGCGACTCCAGATCGTACTCGTACTTAATCGACGACTTGATCTTGTCGACGGTCACGCTCTTGGAACGCAGCAATTGGATGAAGTCGCGCGACGAATGCAGATCGGACAGCTCATCCTGAGTCAGGTAGAGGGCGGCGGAGTCGCGCGTCGTCTCAGGGAAGATCCGCTCACGCGCGTTTTGAATCGCCTGCGCTACTTCGTCCAACTGTTGGACTGCCGCGGACGTAACCGCTGCCGGCTCGTGCCGCTCGTCGCGCGGGTCTTCATGCAGCTCATTCGGCGCACCGTCGTCCGGGTTGGCCGTCGTGAGACGCGAATCGACGGCGGAATACCCCTGATTGTTCATGATGGTTCCCCTCGCAAAGACGCTCTTCTCGAACTGTAACCGTTCATGGCTCTTGCGTTTGATGCGACCCATTCGCCAGGAGGTCAACAGGCATCTGCTGCGCGGTGGTGTGGCACTGGCTCCGCCAGTGCTCCCGTCGCGCGGGGCCAGCCTCTTTTCCTGAGGCCACTGGCAGAGCCAGTGCCACACCCGTCGCACGGTGCCAACCTCTTCTCCTGCGGACACTGGCAGAGCCAGTGCCACACCCGCCCGGCGCCCTCACTACTCGCCGGGCTGTGAACGGACCGCGAAGCCCATGAAGAGCACGAAGAGGGAAGTGGCAGATTCGGTAGTCTTGCTTTCTCATGCAATTCTTCGTGCTCTTCGTGCGCTTCGTGGTTCACTTCCGGTGAAGCAGTTCGGGCGAGCGCCCCAGCGTCGGATGATGCCGCGTTAGCAAACCCACATCATCGCTGCTCCCCGGGGTGTGAACGGTTACTCTCGAACTCTACATCACAGCAACTACCGTACCCCTGCTATCTTACGCACATTACCCCGAACAATGCCGTAGCCTGGGACCCGCGCGGACGATTCCGGCGCGCGAAGTGTGCAGAAATGCCCCACGGTTGGCGCGCTGTAACGAGCACTTGAGCGATCCGAGAAGTGGGACTCGGCGGGCTTCGCCCTTGCTGGTGTGGCGCGCCGCGTGATACGGTTGGCCAGACGTGGGCCCGAACACGGGCGGCAGAGGCATAACGGGGCGCCGCCCCGCGTCGCTCGGTGGCCCGATCCTTGCTTCCGTACCCCGATACGCGCTCGTCATGCCGCATACGACTACCGACTATTGCGACTCGTCGCGTCGCCCCCGGGCGGCGAGTTACTTTCAGGCCGGCGGTTGGCTCGAGTGGTGTTTGATCTTCGCGCTGCTTTTCGTAGTGGGCGGCACGCTACCTCCCGACGTCAACGAATCGCATTATCTGGCCAAGGCCAAACACTACTGGAATCCCGACTGGTGCCCGGGGGATCCGTTCTTGGAGTCGGCCGATGCGCACTTGGCGTTCTATTGGCTGATTGGCTGGTTGACCCAACTCGCCACGCTCGAGGCCACAGCCTGGATCGGCCGGTTCGTCACGTGGGGACTGCTGTCATGGGCCTGGTGCCGGCTGAGCCGTGCGGTCATTCCCGTTCCGCTGTATGCGGTGCTGATCGCGGGAATGTTTACGATGTTGGTCGACTGGGGGCACATGGCAGGTGAGTGGGTGATCGGCGGGGTCGAGGCGAAAGGCTTCGCCTATGTGCTGGTGCTGCTGCAGCTGGAAGCCCTGATCCGCGGTCGGTGGCGTAGCGCCGTCGTGCTGGGGGGCGCGGCAACCGCATGTCATGTATTGGTGGGAGGCTGGTCGCTCGTGGTGCTGGGCTGGAGCTGGCTGATCGCCGCGCCCACGGAGCGCATTACCTGGCGTCGGTGGTCGCCAGCGTTGGCGGTCGCGGCGTTGCTGGCCGCTCTGGGGGTTGTGCCCGGGCTGGCGTTGTCGTGGGGCGCGGACCCCGCTCAGGTGCGCGAGGCCCAGCGAATCTATGTTTTCGAGAGGCTGTCGCATCATCTCGTGTTTCATGCCTTGCCACACGTCTACATCGTTCGGCACATCGTACTGATCCTCGGTTGGGGATTGCTGGCCCGCTGGACGCCGAGACTTGCGCCAGACTACTCCACCCCGCTACGGTGGCTCAACCGTTTTGTGGGAGGGGCCATTCTGCTGGCGGTGACCGGCGCGGTGCTTGATCAGGCCCTGCTGTACGCGCCGACGGTGGCCGCCGCGCTGCTGCGATTTTACTGGTTCCGGCTCTCGGACGTGTTGGTGCCGATGGGCCTGGCATTTGGCATCGGGGGTCTGCTGGCCGGCGCCCACCGGCGCGAGGCCCCGGCATTCCCCTGGCTGCTGGCCGGTCCCTTGCTGCTGACGGCGGCTCACATTTCCTGGGTGGCGTGGCAACACATTCGGGTCCCCGTTCCGGGGGCTGTCACGCAGGCCTCTCAGATCTTGAATTTACCGGAAGCGGTCAATGAGCGGCGGTATCGAGACTGGCTGAGGGTCTGCCGATGGATCGCGGAGAATACTCCGCCGGACGCCCTGTTTCTGACCCCGCGCCATCAGCAGTCGTTCAAATGGTATGCGGGGCGCGGCGAAGTCATTTGTGCCAAGGACATTCCGCAGGATGCGTCAGGGATCGTGGAGTGGCGCCGCCGCCTGGAGGTCATCTTTCCCTATTCCGTCGGGCTTTTCGACCTTTCCGCACACGGGGAAGCACGCCTGCGCGAGTTGGCCAGTGAGTACGACTTCCAGTACATCGTCCTCGACCGGGACATGAGTTCGGCCGCGCTGAGTTTCCCGCGCATCTATCCCGCAGGGTATCGCGAGGATTCCCGATTTGAGGTCTTCCAGGTACCGCCGGACACGCGGCTGCGTTAGCCTGTCGTTCATCGTTCGACGTTGCGTGGATCGGCATCGTTCGCACGATCGATGCGCGTTATGCTGGGCGCCGTGCCGGAGCGCGGCGGTTGTTTCTCGCACCGCATCCTCACACCGCATCGATGCAGCGGACAAGAGACGATCGCGAATCAACTTGTGACGCGGTCTGGCCGCGTACCTGGAAATTCCACTGCGGATCTATGACATGCCCGTATCCGTAAATGGCCGCCCGGTCGGGGACTCGGCGGGAATGCGCCCGCTGTTCTTCCGAGCGGCCGCGGCCGGCTGGCGTATCCTCGAGCAACCGTGGACAGCGGGTTGGTGGACCACCGCGCTGCTGCTGACAGTGCTGGCCGTCGCCGGCGTTACTCGTCGTCTGGCGGGCTGTTTTGCCGAGCCTTTGTCTGCAGGCCAACTCGTGCTCGTCGCCTGGACGCTGGCAGGATGCGTCCAGCTGCTTCGCATGGTATCGGGTCGAGGCGCACGCTCCATGTCCTGGCTCGTTCAGGGCTGGCTCACGGCCGCGTCGTTCGTGCTCCTGGCAGCGATCACATTGCCCGCGACGTCGTACGTGGGAATGCTGTTGGCATGGTGCAGCCTGGTCGCCTGCGAGGCTGCCTGGTGGTCCGGGCAGTGGCGACTGGAAGAGTCGTACGCATCGGGTCGGCTGCCTGTACCCGCGGCCAGCGCAGTGGCTGTCGGAGCGGTGTCGGCACACTCGGACTCGGTCGGGCGGGCGCCCGGGGGTACCGCGCCGGACCGCTGGGCCAGTTCGATGGAACGGGAGTTGCCATCGGCGTTCGAATCCACGGCCGATACAGGAGCAGGCCCCAGCGGGTCGGAAGAGGGCGAAGGCGAACCCTTGCCCCCCGCGATTACTCAGCGGATCATCCGCCAATGCCTGCCGTCGGGCGGCGAGGCGATCAGCGGTTCCCTACGGGTGACGCTCGATCCCGGCGAACGAACCAGGTCGGTTCACGTGGCGTTCTGTCCTCCCCTCGATGCCTTGCCGGATCTGTGCTGCGAACCGGATGTAACGACGTTCGCCACCATCGAAGTTGCGGAGGCAGCCGCCTACGGAGCACGGTTCGACGTGCGACTTGAGCTGGCGGTCCAGGCTCCCACGGA
>JBFWYF010000440.1:0-6340 GCA_050186685.1 Pirellulaceae bacterium | reverse complement strand
AGCACACGTTACGAATATGGGCGTGGGTCTGCCCGTCCGCGCAATGCCGTTGTTCGGACGCGGCGGGCGTGCGGCACTGGCGGGGGCCGCGCAGTATCTGGTTCCGGGGGAAATTCGAAGAGTACCGCGGCGATCGCTTCGCGGGGTGGAATTTCCAGGACGAAGCGGGGCAGGGCACGTACGTCGATCGCGAGGTGCGGCACAGCGGGCAAGCGTCGCTACGGATCGAGAATCCCTCGGGTGTGCACGGAAATCGCCGCGTCAATAAGAAACTCCCCGTGCGCCCCTTTGCACAGTACCATGCCTCCGTCTGGATTCGAACGGAAGGCTTCTCGTCCGCCGCCGATGTCCGGATGTTTGCTATCGGCAACGATGGTCGCGTTCTCTCGCACAACCATCTGGGAGTTCAACGCGATCAGGACTGGACGCAGCATCACGCCGTGTTTAACAGCTTGGAGAGCCGCGAAGTGCAGTTCTACCTCGGCGTGTGGGACGGCCACGGCGGTCGACTGTGGATGGACGACGCCCGCGTTTGCGAAGAGCCGTTCGTCAACCTGGTGCGCCGTGAGGCCTGTCCACTGGTGGTCGCGAACGCCGAAGGTACCGTCCGCTACGAAGAGGGAAAGGACTTTGCGCCGCTGCATGACCCAGGGCTGGGAAACGTACCGTACGCGGGCGAGTATACGGTGTGGCACACATCGCCGCAGCTGATGTTGCTCCCTGGGTCCCGGATCCAGGACGGTCAGCCGCTGCACGTAAGCTATTATCACACCGTCGTCATCCATGACGGACAAGTGTGCTGCTCGCTGTCGGATCCGAAAGTGTTCGAGATTCTGGCGGACCAGGTGCGGCGTATCGACGAGCTCTTTTCACCGCGCATCTGGATGCTGGCGCATGACGAAATTCGCGTGGCGAATTGGAGCGCTGCCGATGAACAGGCGGGGAAATCTGCCGGCGAACTCCTGGCGGACAACGTGCGGCGCAGCATGGCAATCGTCGAGCGACAAAGCCCCGGTGCTCGATTTTGCGTCTGGAGCGACATGTTCGATCCGCATCACAACGCCCGCGACAAGTACTATCTTGTGCGTGGCGACCTGTCAGGTTCGTGGAAAGGCTTGCCGCCGGACGTGACGATCGTCAATTGGAACCACGGACAGGCGTCCAAGAGTTTGCCGTTTTTCGGCTCGCGTGGACACAGGCAAGTGCTGGCCGGCTACTACGATCATGCGCCGAGAGCCATCCGCGACTGGCTGTCGCGGGCTCAGCCTGCCGATGGCGTGGACGGCGTGATGTATACGACCTGGCGGAGCAATTTTCAGGAGCTGGAGGCGTTTGCCGCTGCGGCTTGGCGCTGACCACCGCCTCTCGTCCCCACGAAGGCCCAGAATCGGCCAAGAATCTTGGGCCACGATCGCGCCGGGGACGGCATGATCCGCAGATGCTGGACGTCGCAGGGCTACTCGGTAACTCGGCGACGCTGCTTGAGCCATCCCGGATTCACGACGGCGGAGCGTCGTGGCACACTACAACACACAGTTGACGCGCAGGCCGTACACGAACGCATCGTCGGCGATCGCGGATGCGTCTGGCCGGATGAACTGGACGTCGGGAGTCACGTTCAGCCAGGGATTAATCTGGAAGTTGTAGTAGAGCTCGACTCCTGTTCCGTCGCGCGGGGCGAACAGAAACTGCGGAAGCGGCCCAAACTCGTTGCTAGCGCCGACATAGTACCAACCAATTCCCCAGCGGTCCGCCTTGCCGCAACGGAGTTGGCTGTCGCCGCCGACGCCGGCGCTCAGAAAATAGCGAAGGGGCGTGGGGTTCCCGTCGCTGACCGATGCCCGGCCAAACACTCCCCAGCCCTGTTTGGGCTGATCCGAGAATTGCACGAGATATTGGTCAAAGCCGTAGTAGACGGTCCAGGAGTCGTCTAAAGTCGGAAATCCAGGCACGACTGGTTCAGGATACTGTCCGGGAGGTGGCTCATTGAACTGCAGGTCGGTCAAGTCAACATGCTTCCACATTCCGCCTAGATGTTGTTCTCCCGGCCGTCCGAGAAAGTTGGTATTGACCTTTACTTCTCCGCCAAAGATGGCGCCCTGCGCGAACAAGTCGTCCAGTCGCAGGAAGTCCCGAGTTCGATCCTTGGCGTCGTAAACGAACGCGCTCATCATCCCCCACTCTCGCGGCATGGCGATTCCCGCGGTGAAACTCGTATAGGGTAAGCCCAGGAGAAAAGCTGGATTGGCGATGAGCGCTTGATTGAGGAACTGGTCGGTGCCATCCCCTCCGGCAAAGTCGTCTTGATCCGCTGCACCCAGCACGTCCTTCTTGCCAATGAATACGACCAGACGTTCGGAAAGCGGCTGGGTTAGCACGAGGTTGGTCATGTACAGGTCGCCGTTACCTTCGGGCACAGGTGGCAAAGCCGCGGGAAATACCGCTGGTGGGAGGGCACCGGTTCTAAGTGAAACGTTGCCATATTCGCCGTACCAGTGCTCCATCCGGAACAGCAGTCTTCCCATGGGCAAACCGCCAAACTTCTCCGTATCAAAGAGCAGGTCGTATTCCCCGCGCCCGGTGTACTCGAACGTATCCCCCGCTCCCAGCACAGGGACCACGGGGTTGGTAATGCCGCCATCGACTCCGAAGCCAAGATGCGTCGATCGGCCAGCGAAGGTAATCCCGGATTCCTGCAGGCAACTGCGGTAGCCGAACCAGTCGCCGGTGAGGGCAGGCTGGGACCACCAGCAACATGAACCGCACGTACCACAATCATGGCAGCATTCGCCGCAAGCCTGCTGATCCGACGACGGTTGGTAGTCGACTGCACCCTCGAGACCTTCATCTTGGGCAGCTAACGAACGCGCCAATGATCCGACAAGGATCAGGCAACTCGCAATCATCATGCAACTAGCCAGTCGAATCATCGAATCACTCCCCCGTGTGAGCCATGTGGCGCTTATGAGTCGGATCGTCCCCCACCGTAGGGATACTGCAATCAATTGCGAGCCAGCGGCGGTATCGGGTTTATCGGTTGCTCCGAACTACTGCGTAACCGCTGCCGAGTCCGGAACGGCTGCCCGATTCTTCCAATCGGAAGGGGTGGCGCTATTTCGGAGCTAAGCGCAGCTTCTGTCGATACGTCGAACTAGTGCCCCCGATCTTCGGCGCGCCTCAAGCGGAGATTCGCGATGGCCTTTCCCGTAGCAAGGTACCCAATGCGAGCCGGGGTTCGCAGTCGAAGCGGCCAGTGCTTGATTGCAGCGCTGGCCGCCCTGTGCTTCAGCGGCCTGGACCCATCCGTTGATGGGGACGAACTGCCACCCAGCATCGGTTTGGTGGGCTCGTCGTGGCCCGAGAGAGATGGGTTTGCGAACCAGGTAGCATCACGGTTGTTGGACAAGTTGCATGATCCCGACGGCTTCGTCGAGCTGCGGCCAGTCTACAACTCAGATCTGCACACCAACACGCGCGGCGGAGTCTCCCCGAACAACGCCGTGCGCTACCAGGGGTTGCTCGACCTTGCCGTAACTATCGATTTCGACCGCTCAGGGACTCAGATTCCTGGGCGAATCCATCTGCTCGGTCAAGCCACGCACGGGCAGGGGCTCACGCAAGACATTGTCGGGGATTCGCTGGTCCTCAGTGACATTGACTCCTTCGGCAACACAACTCAGGTGGGCGAATACTGGTGGGAGTCCCAGTTTCTCGACGACGCCGTGACGCTGCGGCTCGGAAAACAAGACGTCAACACCGAGTTCATTTACATCGATACTGCGGTCCATTTCGTCCAATCGTCCTTCGAACTGACTCCGAATTCCACGCTGCCGACATATCCTTACCAGTCGATGGCGGCTGTAGCGATGGTCCGACTCGACCAGTCCCTGCAACTGAAACTTGGGGCTTGGGATGCGCTAGCTGACCGCGGGAGCTGGGGATTTTCCGGGAACGACACGGTCTTCTTGATCAGCGAGCTGGAGTACAAGTACGCGTGGGGCGACGGCTGGTTTCCCGGCACAGCCGTCGTCGCCGCGGCCTACCAATCCGAAGCGGAGATCGCCGAACAGCCGCTGTCTGCCGCACACGGTTACGCGCTGCAGTGGGAGCAGATGCTGTTTCGCGAGCTCGACGGCGATCCTGCCAACATGCAAGGATTGGCGATGTTCGCGGCCTACTATCCGCGGTTCTTCGGCGCCACCCGCCTCCTGGAGTCGATTGGGGATACCGCGGTGGGGGGGCTCGTGTATACCGGTCTCCTGCCTCGCCGGGATTTCGATTCGGTCGGCGCCGGCGTGTCTTGGGGGGAGTTGTTTCAGGGAGGGAGCAATCGAGAGACCGTCCTCGAAGTCTTCTACCGGGCGCAACTCGCACCCCGCATCAGCCTGCAGCCGGACTTGCAGTACATCGCCACTCCGTCGGGCATCTATCCGGATGCGCTGGTCGTCGGCCTCCGGCTCCAAATGGAACTATGAGAGCCGTCCGATGTTGGGCATTTCACCGGTCGAAGTAGGCTTCGGTCGGAGCGTAGCGGCGGAAGTAAGCGAACCAGCCGCCTCTCCGGCCAACCGGTTCACTCCTTACCTTCCGCGGGAATCATCCGCGACTTACAGGCGTAGCACTCGTGCTACACTTGCCGCTTCGCGAGGCCAAACGCCGCTATATCCCGGGAAGCCAGTCGAAAGCTCGGTGATCGCGCCAAAGCCGCACTGATGGTGATTCCGACCAGTCAGCAGTGCCACCCGGGTCGGGGAGCAGATCCCTGTTGTGTGAAACCGGGTGTACTTTAGTCCCTCGCGGGCGAGTTTGTCGAATTGCGGTGTAGGTATCGGACCACCAAAGGTTGACGGCTGACCGAAACCAACGTCATCGAGGAGGATTACGACGACATTGGGAGCACCTTGAGGCGCTTGAAGCGGCTGAGGAAAATCCTGTTTCGATTCCTTGAATGTCTCGCCGATCTTGCCCTTGAACATGGGGTCTGGCTTCGGCAGTTGTCTGCCCTCGGCGGATGTGGGTTTACTTCTTCGGGAAGTACAAGAACAGGCACAGCGCCCCGATGACCAGCGAAGTGCCGGTCCCGGCGTAGAGCACCTCCAGCATCTGCTCGGATTTGGACGCCGACCCGAGGAAGGCGACGGCCAATGCGGCGACCACCACCCCGATGATCTTGTCTTCCAGATCCGACAGCCTCTCGATCTTGATTCGCTTGAGCAACGGCTCGTCGCTGGAAGAGATGAACAGGTTGTAGATGCCTATCGCGGTGATGTACGCGAGCGCGCCGACGAGGAAAAAGTCGATCGTCTCGATCACCGTCACCGACATGAGTTTGGCGGCCTTGGGCGACAGATCTCCGTTACGGAACAGGTTCCACGCGCGCTCGAAGATCAGGGCGGCCCCCATGCCCACCACACCGACGGTCAGCAGCAGCGATCCAATCACCGGGATGACCATCAGGTGGCGGCCGAGGAGAAGAAGTTTGCGAATCACCATGTCTGCTCCTTCGGTTGCGACGCGACCTGCCGCAGTTTGGCGACCAGCGGCACGGCGCATGCGCCCGCCGCCCACAGACGGAAGCCCCAGTTGGCGTTGTCGTAGACCTTGATCGACCGGAACTGCTTCGCAGGCGTGTCCTTGGGCACCCGAATGCGACACAGCGTCCCGGATCGTCTTTCCGTCGTGCTGGCGTGGCCCCCGCGATTTACCGGGACGCTCCAATGGCGGCCTTCGCGCGGCGAATCTGTTCCTCGTCTTGCGGGGTAAGCTTGGATTCACCCAGACGTATGAGGACCCGATTGAGTTTGCCAGTGAAGCGAAACGGAACCGTGTAGTCCTTGCTGACCGGCGTACCGGTGTCTTCACCGATATCCAGCGTTTCGTCGAGAGACACACGAAACGGAATCGTGTGTTCAATGCGTCCTTCGCCGATCGGCTTGTCATCGACCGACATGGTCACTTTGCCCCCTTTGCCCACGCCTCCCCCGTCGTAATCGAATGACACCATCAGGGCATGCCTGCCAGGAGCAAGCTTCTCCTTGCCGACTATGGAATAGTGGAAAACATCTCCCGTGTTGTACTGGAACGCTGGTTTGCCGCCGAGGAAGCACAGGGCCCATCCGCAGAATCGCCCCCCCTGCGTAATGACCACGCCGTCCGCACCCGCTTCGGGAATCTCTACGTCGGCTGCGATCTTGAAGGATTTGTTCTTGACGTCTGGCGCAGAGCCTTCGGGGATGCGTGTCTGTCCGGCGTAGTATGTGAAGACCGAGCGGCCGGCCGTCGGGCTGGGGCGCAGGCTCACGTCCAGTCGTTCCACTCGCCGGTTGTCGATCGGCAGCAC
>JBFWYF010000439.1:0-6355 GCA_050186685.1 Pirellulaceae bacterium | reverse complement strand
GAAATCACAGCGGGCTTCGGTCGCATTACCGCGCCCCCGGGCATTGACGTCTATAACCCGGCGTTCGATGTCACGCCGGGCACGCTTATCCGGGCCATCGTCACCGAACGCGGGGTAATCGCACCCGTAGGTGCCGACACGATCCGCACCGTGCTGAACTCCTGAATCGGCTCGGTGCCCACGTCACTGTTCCGCGGCGTGTTCGCGGTTGGCCGCGGGGCACTGTCCCGCTAGACCCTGATGGGACAGTGCCGGCCGCGGGAGAAACGCAGGCGTCAGCGGTCCTGGGCGAGTTTGGTGGCGTCGCGCAGCAGTTGTTCGAGCCGGACCTGCCGCGCAGGTGGCAGCACGGTCAGCAGAGTCTGGCTGGTCGAGTCGAATCGGATCACTCCATTTCCTCCCCCCTCGCGCAACCATTCGGAAGGGATCATCTCCCGCACCGAGGGAGGAACGGCGACCTGGGTGGCCGCGGGAAGTGCGGGGCCGCCCAGTCGGTAGAACTCCAGGTCGAGATGCTGGTCTGCCGCTGCTTGTGTGGTGATCTGCCACGTCGTTTCGTCGACGATGCGCAGGGTCAGGTCCATGTCAGCGAGCAACGTGTGCAGCGCGTCGCCGAGGGGCTGGCTGGCGACGGTGAAGATAACATGCGTATCGGGATTCCAACCGCCCGCGGCCGTCGCACGCCAATCCACCAGCAAATGGACCCCCGTCTCCTTGGTGATGCGATTCAACACCTGCACGAGAGGTACCGGGCGGGGGTAGTTCAGCGTGATCGGCTTCGTCAACGCCGGCTGAGCCCGCTGTTGGCGCGTGGCGAGCTGAAAGTAGTTAGGGTTGAACTTGCTGCGCGGCGGCAGCCCTCGCGCCACCCGCAGTTTTTCGCAGAACAGAATGACCTGGAAGAGCACTTCGCTCCGATGTTCGACCAGCAGTACCGAATCTTCATGCGCGAGGCTTCCACCGGAGGCCGCGCCGGTCCAGGTGCCCGGCGCGATCAAGTCGAGGATATGTTCTTCGATTTCCAGTATCCTCGCGGGATTTTCGTCGGTGAGATCGGCCACGTTCAAGCGCGCCTTGCGCCGTCCCTCGGGACGATCGGTAGCAAAGGTGACCCACAGCTGCTGCTCGGCGGGCTGGCGCTCGAGCCCCATCTTGTTCAGCACTGCGTCGAGCAATTGGGCGACGGTGGTGTCGCGCAGTTGAATACTCACCGGCGAGCGCGGCGTCAGCTGCAGCCAGACCAGCGCGTCGGGGTTCAGCGAGATTGGAATGGTGCTGTAGTTCGCCACGAATTGCAGGAAGTCCTGGAACGGTGTCCCGGCGAACTCGATTTCCGGGATGGGATCATTCAGCCGCGCCGCGAAGTCGATATTGCGCGGTGGAGGTGGCACGATGCGGGGCGCGGCTTCGTCACCTTCCGGTGACGGGGGTTTGTCGGCCGGAGGTGATTCCTCCGGGGACGGGGCAGCCGCCACGGGCGGTTCTTCAGGTGGAGAATCGGTCTCGAACAACCCACCCAGGCGGCGCAAGGTCTCCCGCAAACTGCTTTCCTCGGCAGTCAGAGCTTCCGTCCCTGCTCCCGGAGCGGCCGGCGTTTCGGCAGGGGCAAAGTCGGGCGGCGCGGTGGCGACTCGAGGCGGCTCGACCGTGTCCGCCGTAGCCGGTGAATTCCGACCAGGTAAAGGCGGCGGGGCACCGGGCGGAGTAACGTCGGGCGTCGAGACACCGGGTGGGGAAGCCACCGGCGATGCCAGGGGCGGCGTCAGCACGGGGCCTGCCAGCGAGCCGTCTGTGGCCATCGGATCCGTCGGTGGCATCGCGGCCGGCACGGAAGGACCGTCCTCGGCACGCCGGATCTCCGCCAACGGGGCTGGAGGTGGCTCTGTCGCGGCGCCGAATCCGGATTCGGACGGCCCCGTGATCGCGGATGTCCCTGGTTCGCCGCCGCCAGGCGTTGTCAAGGCAGTATCCGCTGCGGCCGGATCGCGCGCTCCGGCGTCGAGTGGCGATCCAGCGTCCGAGACCTCCCGCGCCGTGGAAGAACCCGAGTCCTCGACGACCGCGACGGGCCGATTGGTCGGCTTGTCCAAACCGGATGACGAATATCCTCCCGCCAGCCACCCGAAGACACCCACCGCACCCACGATACCTAACACTCCCGCCGCCCCGGCCAGGAGCCAGGACTTGAGTCCCTCGCCCCGCGACGGCGCATCGTAATCATCCAGTTCTTCGTACGGATCCTCCCCGACGGGCGCCGCGGAGGCCGACGGGGGCGACGCGGGCCGAGCGGTGGACTCGGCAGCGGATAGGCTGGGAGCACTTTCGTGATCGGTGGCGGTGGGGTGCTGGGGGTGGGAGGGAACTGGGGAGAAGCCGCCGGGGCCCGGGGGGCCACTCTGGGGGGCGGCACGTACTCCGTACTGTGTCAGGTCCTCGACCGTGTCCGCAAACTCACCGGCAGGGACTTCCGGCGCGCCGAGGCGCCTGGAAGCAGCGCGACTCGCATCCGAGCTCGCGGTCGGGGGCAGGGGAGGGGGCTTAACGGCCGGCGCCGTCTCGGGCATCGTCGGGACCGCCAGTTCCACCGGCAGGTCGCTGTCCGCTGCCTCGGCCACCCCGGCGCTCCCCGCGGCCGGCGACTCGATCAAGACCATGCTGCCGCACTTCGGACAAGTCAGAATCTGCCCGACGGCCGACGAATCCCGGACGCGAAGCTTCGCCTGGCAGGTTGTACACGTAATGGAAAAAGGCTCCACGGGCATGTCTCCTGCCGCCATGCGTCGCCCTCCGGCCAGTCTGCCTACTTGGGCCGAAATACGTCAGGCAGCGTAAAATTCTTCTGCTCCGCTCCCGCTCGGGTCGTGATCAGCACGATTTGAGACGAGGCCTGCTCCGGGTCGGGGCCCACGACCCAGATCAGCTTCTGGTCCAGCTCACTGGGATCCTTAACAGTTGTAATCGGGTTGGCTTTGCGGACCATCACCGTCAGGATTTCCGCCACGGTCTTGTGCTGTTGGTCGAAATCCCGAACCTGCTGGTTGCGCGTGATCCCGTCTTTCTCCAAGTCGGGCCCTAGAATTTTAATCTTGAAGTCAAACGGCATTGCTGGAAAACTCGACTTCACTTCGTTCGCCACGTTCTGTATAGCGAACTCCAGGGAATCTTCCGCAAAGGCAAGCGATATTTTCGTCTGCAGAGCTTCTTGGACATTTGCCGGTCCGGCAGGCTGGGCCGACGCGACCGTTCCCTCTGACACTTGGGTGGGTGTGGATGAGAACAGCATTTCCCCCCCAAAGACGAGGTTGTGCGCCGCGGCGGGGGGAAGAACGACATTGACCGCAGCATGCGGACCTTCCACGCCTACCCGCACGTGTTGATAAAGAAACCGCACCATGGCCGGGTAACGATTCGCCACCAGGCGCCAGTAGGGGGGCGGATTCAAGTGGGCGATATGGAGCTCGATCTTGTCGGGGACCTCGGCTAAGCGCTCTTGGAAGCGGGACGCCAGCTGAATGCGGTCGGTCTGGATATCTCCTTCCATCCGCAATTCGGCGTACATGCCCTCCGAACCGAAATGTGCCTGCAGCATGCCGGCCTTGAGGCCATCGCCGAGCATCCACTCCAGCGACGATCGCAGCAGGCTGTTGGCACCATCGAGCAAGGGCACGCCGTCGCCGAACAGGAAGTTGGGCGCGAACAGCAGCGTGACGTGGTTCTGGCTGTTGGATTCCTGTAACAACCTTCCCAATTCCCGTCTCATCAGAGGAGCTTTCCAGCCGTTGCTGGCCGCCTCCTTCATTTCCGGCTCGAACGGCCCGACTACGAACGTGCGAGGTTCCTCGGCGGGCAGGTAGAATGCTCGACCTTCCCGCTGATAGAAAGCGGGTGTATCCGCGACGGGCGCCGGGTTTCCCCAGCGCGCGAGCAAAGCCGCCGAGTCGCGATCTTGCAACGTGTGAGCGACGAACGCCGTCTTCGGGAACTGGCCGTTATTTCCGTACAGCGCCACGACCAGCTGCTCGATCTCGCCGAACGGCAGGCCCGTTTGTGACTCCCACGCGGTTCGCGTCGCGGCGAAGTCGGGCCCCAAGGCGCGAAGCACGCGTTCCCCCTCCGGGGCATTTATTAGATCTGCCGGACGCACGACGAGGTACAGCTGGGCGCCGGGTGGCACAAACCGCAGATCGATCGCCGGACCGGTGGTGGGCGGAGCCCACAGCAGCTGTCCGTCATCCTCGACGACGTCGATTCCTTCCAGGTCCGCCGTGCCGCGGTCCTGGTCCGTGGCCAATCCCGCCTTGTCCACCGCGAGGGGCGGGGTGGCCGGTGCGCTCGAGTTGGGTACGCCGGTTGTTCCCGGACCGGCCGCCGTGCCGGGCGGAGTTTCCACGCGGTTCAATGCCATGACGCCCGCGATCACGACGCCTGCGAGCGCGAGCACACTGACGGCGAGCACAATCAGGTTGTTGCGCCGTCGAGCCCGGTTTCGGCGGCGAATCAGTTCGGCCGCAGTCAACGAGCGTCTGGCCGGGCCTGCGGGTTCCGTGGCCGCGGACAGTCGCAAGGTCGGCGGGGTAGTCGGAGAGACCGGTTCGGCGGGCGCGGCGGCCGACGCAATCCGTATTTCCGGTAATCCAGCCGGTGCCGCCATCACCGTGCCGGAGGCGAGCTGGCCAGCGGTCGCAGGCATGGCGGGGGGAGCCGCCGGTGGTGGGGTTGCCGGCCGCGGAGGTAAGGCCGGGACCGACAGCGGCGCCATGGCCGCTGCGGGAATAGCATGCAACGCTGCCGCCCCGGCCTCGGCAGTCTGTTGGGTCCGCAGCCACCCTTCGTAGGGTTCCAGGGTCGCCGAGGGAGGAACCGCCCGCTGGGCGGGCTCCGCCGGATCGCAGAAAGGCAGCAGCTGTTCCGCTACCAGCTGCGCCGATTGCAGCCGAACCGCGGGATTCTTGGCCATGGCGAAGGCGATTAGTCTCTGGAACTCGGGCGGCACGCCGCGCTGCACAACCGGGGCGATCGACTCCTGGGCATGCCGCTGCAGCTTGGAACGCACGTCGCCACCGGGAAACGGTGGTTGCCCGGCGACCATGTGGTACAGCATACAGCCGAGCGCATAGATCTCGGTCAGCGGGTCTGCCAGGCGTCCCGGTTGCAGGAACTCGGGCGCTGCGTAGTCCGCGCGGGCAATCCCGTCCTCGTCGTCGCCCGGAATCGCGGGCAATTGGACGCGCACGGCCGCATCGCCGACCAGCAGTTTCAGGCCTCCGGCTTCTTCGAGCCAGACCTGTGCGGGACGGAAATCGCCGAGCCCGCGACCTTGACCGTGTAAGTGCGCCAAGCCCAGGGCACACAAGCGCCCCCAACGGGCGGCTTCGCCGGGTGGCAGGGGAGCGGACTGAGCCAGGTATTCCGCCAGCGACTGCCCGCGGAGGTCTTCCAGCACCAGGAACCGGTACTTGGCCACCTGCCGAGCTTCATACACACGCTGTACTTGTTCGTGCGGCGGGACGCCGGCCCACGTCGAGACCGCTGCCCAGACCGCGGGATCGGAGGCCGTGGAACCGGTCAGAAAACGCAATAACACGGGGTGATTGGTGGGCATGTGCAGCGCCCGAAACAATCCGGCCAGACCCCCGCCGGCTTCCACTCGATCGTACACCTTGTAATCGCCGTATAAGAACGGACCGGTGCGGCCGGCCAGCAGGATCGTGGCCTGGTACTTGCTGAGCAGGTTTTGGCGTACTAACCACGTTGCCAGAGGTTTGGCGCTGTCCTGGGCCGCGCCGGGTAGTTTGGAGAACTGATCTTCGAGACGCTGCCGCTGCTTGTCAGACAGCAATCGGCTGTCGGCCACCAGTTTCCAGAAGTCCGCTTTCGATAGCGCCATGAGCGTGATGTGTCCTCAACAGGGAAACGGGCCGAGAGAAGTGCGCATCGACCGGGCAATTTCGTGTATGACGGAACCGGGGGACCTGTATCGGGCCGAGCCGTCTCGCGGAGGCGGGCGGCCGGCACGGCAAACGCCGCCTGGAAAGCTTCACTTCGCCGACTGGCTCTCACCTAGTCTAAATAGACTCCGTCGCTCGTGGAACGACGTCTCTCGTCTCACTCGGTTCCACCGGGTGCGCCGGGTGCGCCGGATGGGATCTCGACTTCACCCCAGTCCGCGACCTCGGTACCCTGGTCGTCGCTCCGGAGATCTCCATCCAGCAAGGATCCACCATGACCCCCTCCGAATCCGTTCGATTATACTTTGATACCGCTGCCGACCTGGTCGACCTCTCGCCGGGCATGCGCCACTTGCTGTTGACTCCGAAACGCGAGGTCCAGGTGCAGGTGCCGCTGGAGCGGGATT